>JACRDZ010000126.1 GCA_016212735.1 Candidatus Firestoneibacteriota bacterium
CAGCTAATTCTGAAATTTCTCTGTGCACTTCATCGTAAAGTTCTTCTAAATCAAGTAAGCCCTTCCATTGGTTATATATTTCTATCCCTTGTTCCTGAGGAGTAATTTCTATAAACCAATATTTATTAATAAATTTTATAAAGTCTGCATGTAATTCTTTTGTTTTTTCTTGTAATTCAACAAAATCCGTCTCAGTTTCTTCAAAATGCTTTGTTACTTCATCCACCTCTTCAGCAAATTTTAATAACATCATACGCTGAAATAAAATAATTAAAGACATTTGATAGTAAATCGACTTCATATGTTGCCTAAGATAATCCTCGCTTCCATCACACAACATAACAAAACCATATCTACTCATCCCATATAAAGTTCCGGAATTAAGCCAACGTGTATAAGTATGCTTTTGGACTAAACTTTTTTTCATAGTATCATTTTTAATATTAGCATAATTTCCATCAACAAATATAAAACGATACCATTCATCTACTGTTTCATAATTTGTTTTCAGTTTGTTAAATAGTTCTTGGTCAGAATAATATGAGACAACAAACATTCTATCATCTATAAATGGAGTATAATAAATTTTATCTTTCTCAAGTTCGTCATTATAATATTTTTCTTTTAATTCAAATGGGATAAGAATTTCTCTAATTACATTACTTAGATATAAAATATCCTTCCCCTTATTTTGGGGATCATTGAGATTAATGGGATTAAAATCTTCGGTTCCTTTCACATTTCCAGTTTTATCTTTTAAAATAATTTGGGTTGGGAGAAGTCTTTTTTCTTTAGTCGTTTGGGTACTATTATCTCCCAAAAATGGAGGATATATTCTTCTTACTGTGTCATTATATTGAAGGAAATTTTCAAATGTTGTCTCATTATTATTTTGGTGTTTTTGCGTCGTTATAGTTATTAAACCAATTTGATTATCAAATAAATGCAAATCTATTGATTTGATCTCTGTCATGACAGTTATTTCTTTATTATTAGAACCATAAAATTTAGCTTCCAAAAATTTAAAATCTTCTCTAATTAAATATCGCATACTTTTATGTTTTTGAAATGTGTTTTTATTAAATATAACTTTTTGTACATTAGGATGAAAGTAATAAAACTCATTATAATTTTCAATTGTATTGAGTTCAAATTCACGAAGGCACCAACCTTCTTGTGGATTATCTTTAAGTAGATTGTTTTTGTGACTCCCCAAAAATTTTATTATATCCACAGGTTTCATCACAGATTTATCACCCTTTTCATACTTAAACGGAAATATAAATATTGTAAAAAAGTCGTTATTACTCATTTAAAGTACCCATAAAAAATACTGGTTTTTGCCCCTACTCCAAATTCAGTAAGTGCGTATTTTAATATTTTTTCCGCTTTGCCTAACAATGTTAATTCCCCGTCAGGCTTTTTAAGATTAGTATCGTTTATTTTTTCTCTATCAGCTAATCTAAAACAATATTTTATTCCTTCTGGAACAGTCAAAAAATGCAGTGGAATCGGTGAATACCAATCAGCAGGTGGATTTTCTTCGGAATTTGAATAATATGGTTGGTAATGAGGTGTCATTACGTCTAATTCTAGAAATGCTTTGTTCTTTTCAATAATAGGATATGCTGGTAAAAATATAATTCTGCCTGCATTATTTTTTGTACCAAATATTTCATCTTTTTCAGAATTATCAAGACTTAAATCTTTGATTTCTTCAATATAATTTTCAACAATATGTAACGCTACACCTTTTAATGAACTTCCGGGAATGATTGGAAGCCCGCTGGTCCAGTCAAACATAAAACCGATTTTAGTAGGATGTTCGTATCCTATTCCAAATAGTAATCTGGAAGCAGTATGTAGAGAAAATTGTATTCCAATTTTTTGAAGATATTTTTCTCTTATTGATGAGAATACATCGTTATATTCTGTTTTTTTTGATAAGTTAACAAAATCATTCAAAAAACTTTTTTTATCTTTTTTCAATTCCTTAAAATTACCATCTTCATAAATATCTATTCTTTTGTAATACTTAAGTGAAAGATTTGGAAAATTTTCGGTTATATTTCTGATTTCATTCGGCAGAGGGAGTGCCATGTTCTTCCTCCTCAAAAAATGCTAATGCAAATTTTTTTATCCAGCCTGAATATTCAATTGCCTGCTTCTGCATAATCAAATAATCTTTTACTTTAGCTTTTATGATTTTATCCATTAAATCTGAACATTCAAATATTTTTCTAAAAATATCTAATATCTCTTCGTATTCTTTTTTTGTTTTCTTTCCCTCATCTGTATCATTTCCTGACTTTACCATCAAAAAAGCAATCGTCTGTCCAAGCCCATTCTGCATAATCATTGAAGGTAATCCCTTTAAAAAATTTACTGTTTCCTTTTTAAATTTTTTACCTTTTATTAGAGGTAGGATTTTTTCAGCCATTTCAATGGTTTTCAATTTTAATTTCTTACCCGCATCTGTTAACTTTGTTTCAGGATTTAGTTGTTGAGCCATTGGCTGTACCTCCATTTAAACTTGCAGATAAATTTCCGCTCATTTTTACCAACCCATACCCAATTGTCTCATTTCCACCAAGTTGTAATATTTGATTTTTTATTCCATTAATTAAATCATTTATCGCTGGATTCTCTTTATAAGCGGGTGTCATAATGGTATAAAAAAGAGCATCTGCCGGAACAACTTCTTCATACCATAAATTTGCACTTTTTTTAGTATCATCTTTCAACTCATTTCTTGCAATTATTTGAGTTGCTGTAGTTACAAGCGTTTTAAATACATCATCTGAAACTACTATGAGCCTATTTTTCAAAATCTCTTTATCAAAATGAGGCAATGAAAATCTATTTAGAAATTCTAAAATTTGTGAATCTTCTGTTACTGTTATTGAAAAATCTTCAAGAATAATTTTATCAGAATATGGCTTGAATGCCTTTCCATTAAAAGCATCTACATTAATTGATGCATTTTCTGTTTTATTAATAAATTTTAAATCCCGTTTTAACCGCTCAATAACAAAAGGACAAGTAATCCATTTAAAAACTCCCTCTGAAGAACGAACAGGGAAAAGCAAAATTTTTGCATCTGTAAAAATCACTTTACCCGATCCTTTTTCATCATCTTCTTTCCCAAAAATACTATCTACATAATTTTTCAATTCATCATCATTTCTAAAATATTCCCTCAAACTCCCTTTAATTCCTGACGAATGCACAACTGGATATGCAGTATGTTTTTCTCTTTCGATTGGGAGGTCAATAGCTGTTGCAGATTCTCCGGCCCCTGCATGAAGAGGACTTAAAGTATAAAATGTAAATAATGCTCCTGTATCTGGCATAATTTTTTCCCTCCTTATCCAACACCTAAAATTGTATGATTAAATCCCATTTTGTGATATGAATATGGACTAAATTCAATCCCTTGACTATTATCATATTTATTTACAAATTTTTTTATGGCTTCATCGCTTCCATTTTTAATTTGAAATAAATATACCGCACCAGACGGAACTGCATTAACAATAGATTTTAATTTAATTGCCTTCTGGTCATCCGCTTTACTATTTCTAAAACTGTATCCGCTGATTTTTATTGGTGCCCCAACAAAAGCAAATAAAAGTTCTATTTCTAAACCTTTAGGTGTAATAAATATTTTTTTCTCATTTTTGTCAAATGGTATCCAACCATTTCTAAATATACCATGGCTAAGTAAAATCATCCGGAATTTTTTAGTTTCTAATATTTTTGCTGTTAAGTCATTTCGCGATTCTTTCAATCTTGTCTCAAGAATATTATCGTCACTAATTTTTTGAATATAAACCAGATGCGATTCACTTCCCAATTTCAATGCCCCATTATTTATTTCTTTATCTACATTACAATAAAATCCAATATCATTTCTAAACCGTTTATATTGTGTAATGCAGAATCTACCATCCCTTGCGGCTCTTGTTTCATCTTTTACATCAACATTAATCACTACACGGGCTTCATCACAGGTTAATGGTTCCGAATTTATTTTTACATTTGTTACTGACATTCTATAATTTATAATTTCATTTAATGAAATAAATTCAGGAGGACAAAATTTATCAATTTTTTTATCTTTTTCAAAAGGGAAATTTATTTGTTTTAATTCAAATCCTAAATCCGATTCTAAAACACCGTCATTAATAATACATGCAGAGTCAAAATTATTTGTTTTATCATTTTCAAATAAATCCGATGGTGTTTTGAAATAAATATTATTCGATTTAGTATCAATTAAATATGGACCTGTTATATTAACATTAATCTCCGTATCGTCACCAACTAATTTTTTTGCCCTTTCTGAATTTATTAAGGCTCCTGAAGAGTTTATCTCATTATTATCTTGGAGTATCTTGCTCCTTACAAATCCTTGAAATGTTGATGGATAAGGTGGGAAAATACCTTCTGTATACCACTCTCCAAAAGAAAAAGATTTATTTCCGCGAAAAAATAAAACATCATAAGGATTAACAATATAGCCTGGCATAATTATTTATCTCCTGCTAAAAATCTTGCATATAAAAGAGCATCTATCATTGTTTCTATACCTTCATCACTATTTTCTGTCAATTTCAATAATAGGTCAGCTAATTTTTCAATTTCTGGCTGTTTTTTTGATATATTTCTGGTACCCGATAAAATTGAACATAAATATCTTTTTTTTGAATCAGTATCAGATAATGTTTTAAATAAATCTTCTAATTCCAGAATGCGATATGGTGTTGTCCTGGAAATATCTGATTTTATTAAAGCATTTTTTAATTCTATTAAATCTTTTATATTTTCATTTGAAAACACAAAATTTAATGTTTCTGTATGACCTTTGATTAAGGATATTGCTGTCGCATTTTTTTCTTTCCCTTTATATTTATATTTTTTTGCCTTTTCGTGTAACATATCATTTGCTATACGAATCGTCTGAGATAATGGATATTTATGATACGCAACACAAACACCGACGGATAATGTAAATTTATCTTTTAAAGGTTCTGTTGTAGCTTTTTCCTTAAATAAATTTTTATAACATTTATTTAATTCATTAATACAATCCAACAAATATTTAGGATGAACAATAAAATTAATATCTTCACCGCCGGCGAAAATCAATTTCCCATAATATTTCGAGACAATGTTATTAACCCCATTTGTAAATGAAGATAATATTTTAGATACATCAGTGACATAAGGTCTGAACTTATTTTCATCTTTATTTTCCTTAAGATTATCACTCATATTATCTCCATCCATATACACAATAGAATAGAATGGACGGTCAAGCCATTTTAAATTTAATTCTTTTGGATATTTTTCTTTTATCTCTTTTTTCCAATTAGAGAAATTTTCTCTGAATAAATCATAAAAAAATCTGCCTTCTGATTTTTCTGAAGCATCAATTCCTTTTTTTTCTTTTTCACATTTTTCGATTAATATTTTATACTCTTTTTGCTCAATGGATTTTTCAGATTTTTCAATAAATTCTTTTATTGGAGTTAACGCAATATCAGATGTCGACTGATATTTGAGTTCTTCTGTGATATTTGGAACTATTTGTTTTATTATTTCTTTCAAATATCTTTTTATAATACAAACAATGCAAAAATATTCATCGTCATAGAAATCTTTTTTATCAGCTACTGGAATATAATACACACTTTCTCTATCTCCGCACAAACTGCACTTTTTCCATTTGTTAATCTGATTTTCGCCAGTATTTTGTTCAAATGTTCTTATAAATGACCTCATTTTTAATTTATTACTTGCTTCGATAAATTCGTTATAATCAGGTTGTTCCTTTTTTATTTCGTGAATGATATAAAAGAAATTAAAATATTCGTTTATTCCATCGATATTAATCTCATATCCAATTTTTAATTTTAACTTTATTTTTGATGCTATCTCTTTTAAAGTATCATTAATGATATTCTGCAGTGCGTTTTTTAAGCTTTCTTTTTTATCTCCGCTAACTATCGCATAAATCTGGTCTGGAATACTTCCAGAATATACAATCCCTTTACCCGTAAATAGAGGATCATTGTTAAGATCAGGGATAAATATTTCTCCAAATCTCTCTATTTCTTTAGCAACTTGCTTCATAAGATAAGAAAAAACAAAAGATGCACTCCACAAATCAATAGTTTTCCTGCTATGAGTTACAAAATCAACAATAGGTCCTATTTCGCAGATTAAGAGGTATCTTTTGGAAGATATATTATTGCTCATTTTTTAGTTCCATTCTAATAGAGCATGGCTCTAACTTTTCATTACAAAATTTATCCAAAATATTACTATCAGAAAGTGTATATTTAATGCTATCTTTTTCTTCTTTTATATTTTTTATTATTGGAGCATCAAATTTTATATATAGCGGGTAACATAAATTATTAATTTCCACTATACGAATATGGATAGGAGACGCACTTCTTTCATGGTCAGCGTCAGCCCCAATGAAGGTTGTAGAAACAGGTTTTTCAATTTCTTCACCCTTATTATTTTTTATTTTGCGTTTTACGGAATTATATCGAAAAGTAAGAGGTAAACCAAATGAAACTCTTTTTGGAGAAAAGTCGAGAACTTGTCGTGGAAGCAGTTCTTTTTTTTCATCATAAGTAGCATCTGGATATTTTTTAGCAAGATGCGCTTTAACTCTATGATAATCGCTATTTTTATCTCCTAATTTCATTCTCTGCCTGAATTCCTGCATCTTCATTCCTGCTTTGAATAATGCCATTTCCCACGGTTTATAAGTTTTATCATTTTCTCTTTGGACTTTCTCTCCTTTTTTAAATAAATAAAATTTGGTATTATGATTTATAACTGTATGGTTAGATTTATTTATGCCAGGATACCACCTTATAATTTTTTCTAATTCTTTTTTAAAATTTTCCAACCATTTTTCCGGCGTATTGCTAATTTTATTAATAATATTTAACTCAGTGATAGAGGCACCATTCCAATTCCACTCATGCAATGCCACTGTTCCAAAACCCCTCCTTGAACGTGAACCTAAACCTCCAATGTGTCCGAGCAACCAAATACTTGATAATAATGCTTTCTTAATTTTATCTTTTTCTTCATCTTTAATATTTGGTTTTAGGGGAAAATATAATTTAATCTCTTTCCCAAAAGGTATAAAATTTCTAATAATTTTATTACCTTCCCTTTTCATATCTAAAGGAAAACCCAAATAATTAATCCCATTTCTGACCACTTCTTTTCCATTAATATTTTCCTTTACATCTAATTTACCATATTCAGTCCTATTCCATTTATCTGAATTTGGAGTAGTGCTGATTATCTTTATTCCAAAACATCCCTGTCCATGCTCCGTACTTCCAAATATTTTGGGTTCATTTTTAATATATTCCGGATCAATCGCCCTATACCAAAATCTTAACGCCCCTTTAATTGACGACGCACGGAGTTCGGCGGGACACTTCGGATCCGCTCCGCCTAAAAATAATGGTGTAACTGTTTTTAATGTAACCGTTAATTTTTCCATATTCTATTATTCATTCTTTTTGGAGACTTCCTGGCAGGATAACATTGTTGACAAAATTCACATTTCATCTCCAAGTTATTAATTGATCCGACATTGATGAATTACAAATTTAATGCAAATAATATCATACTCTACAACACTATACAATAATTATTATTTTAATTTGTGGAAAAAATTGGCAAGCAAAAAGAATGGCTAAAAGACCTTTCAACAAAACATATACTTTGTTAAAAATATTCACTTGCATATTTTGGATATACAAAATAATTAACAAAAATTAATATTTCATTAATACTATTATTCAAGGAGGAATGAACCATGGCGTTTAAGGACTGGTTTCTGGAAACACCGAATTTTTAATTTTATTTTTGATAATGATTGGGCAGGCACGGGGACCTGCCCCTATAATTAAATG
>JACRDZ010000010.1 GCA_016212735.1 Candidatus Firestoneibacteriota bacterium
ATACAAGAACCATTCCTCCAATAAATGATATGGCTAAAATCCATATTATAGTTTTCATATTATAACGTAATGCTTTTAACATAAAAAGGAACTCCTTATTTTCAGTATAATAAAATTTGCAAATACGTAAGTAATTTTGCTTCCAGCTTGATTAAATTTAAAATATAAGCAGTGTCGTACTTTATCATAAAGTTCTATTGTTTGTCAAGAATAAGTGTATGTTCGCAGTAATTCCGCAACGGAATTAAAGAAATCAATAAAACATAAGATATTATAAAGGAATTAGGGATTTTTTAATAATAAAAATAAATCATGCAAATTCTCGAGGGTAATTTTAATGGTTTTATATTTAATTTATAAAAACTTTGCATTAACACAAAAGCAATAAATAAGGAAAAGTATTTGATTTTAATGCTTTTTTATATGAAATTTAATTCCGTTGCGGAATTACTGTACTCAGGATATCCTATAATTGCGATGTCAGAATCTATTTTTATTACAGACTGATTTTTAATATTTATAGCATTACTAATTTTCTGAATCCCTTTTCCACCTATAGGTGTTGGAGCATTTTTACCTCCAAGTATTTTTAAAGAAATAAAAAATACTATTTTATCAACTAGTTTCTGTTCAATGAATTCCGTACTTGTATAAGAACCGCCTTCTACTAATATACTTGTAATACCCTCTTTACCTAGAGCAGATACTAAAAAAGATAAATCAAATTTATTTTTATTCATAGGTATTGATAGAAATTTTATTTCTGATGAATTTATTCGTGTTTTTTTCCTATATGAAATATTTTCTCCTGTAACAATTAATGCTGGATTACCATCTTGTATAATTGAACTTTTTATTGGAATACGCAGATGCGGATCAAGAATAATACGCAAAGGTGGCGGAGTAGAACTTTTTAATAAATATGGTGTCAGTCTAGGATCATCTTTTATTACAGTTTCAACTCCTACTAAAATTGCATCGTTTCTCTGTCGTAATTTATGCACAAGCTTACGTGACTTTTCATTAGAAATCCATTTAGAATCACCTGTTACACTGGCAATTTTACCGTCCAGAGTCATTGCCATTTTTAGAGTAATAAAAGGTATTTTTGTAATAATATATTTTCTAAATGCTTCATAGAATATTTCTATTTCTCCGCTGAGATTTTCTATCTCAACTTTAATCCCGTTTTTTTTTAATATAGTCAAACCTTTACCTTTAACAAGAGGATTTGGGTCTCTCATCCCTACAACAACGTTTTTTATACCTGAATTTATTATAACATCAGTACAGGGAGGCATTTTGCCATAATGACAGCATGGTTCAAGAGTAACAAAAAGAGAAGCTCCTTTTAATGAATGATTGGCAAGATTATTTAATGCATTTATTTCCGCATGCTGCAATCCGAATTTCTCATGATATCCTTCACCAATAATTTTCCCGTTTTTTACAATAAGAGCTCCAACCATAGGATTTGGACTTACATATCCCTGTCCTTTTTGAGCTAATTTTAATGCGCGTAGCATAAAATATTTATTATTCACAAATATGACCTCCAGTTTTTACTAAAACACAACTTCATCTTCTACGCGCCAGGCAGGATCAACAATACATAGAAATTTTAAATCAGCACTACCTGTATTCTCTATATACTGTTTTGAATTAGAAGGAATATAAACTGTATTTCCAGGATAGACTTTTGATTTTTCATTATTTATATGCATTAGACCTTCACCTTCAAGTATATAATATACTTCAGAAGTTCTTAGTGCATGAGATTTTGATTTTTTGCCAGGTTTTAACATTGCGTGTGCAAGACTATATCGAATAGATAAATCTGCTTTATCCGGATGTAAAAATTCACGCAATATTGTACTGTCTAAAGCAATAAATTCCTTACAATCTTTAAATTCCACAATAAACATAATTTATAATCCTCTCTTGTATTTATCTTATTCTATTTTAATGAAACGATATTATTCATTTTAATTTTTTCGAGTTTTTCTATATTTACTATTCCTGAATCAGTTGCATATGCAATAATATTATTATCATTACTTATGGCAACTGAAGTAAACATGCCTTTTTGAGAATGTAATGATGCGAAAGATTTCCATTTTTTTGTGTCCCAGAATAAAATTCCATTATTCGATAAAGATATAAAAGTACTACCATCAGCAGAAAAAATAATTTTTGTTATTTTATCATTAAAAATATGAGTTAATGAATATACGTAGTCCCATATATTTCTTTTAGGGTTTGTATCAAGTACTGAAAGAGAATTGTTGTTAATCACGATTACTGCCCAGATATTTGTTGGATGAACTGCTATCTGGCTGACACTAAAATTTGGAAGATATAATCGGTTTATAAGTTTCCATCCATCTATTTCCCATGCTTGAATATTTCCCTGACTTGTTATTGCATATAATCTTTGTCCATCTTGAGTGAAATAAATCTGGTTAACAAAACCATTAAGATTTTCTATTGAATGTATAATTGACCATTTCTGAGTATCCCATATAATAATAGACCTATCCATTGTTCCAATAGCTAGAAGATTTTTTTCTGATAAAAAATCTGCAAATAAAGCAGATTTCATGTGTGATTCCAAAGTTATTTTTAACTTCCATTCTTTTGTATCCCATATATTTACTGTTCCATCTGAGCCCAGAGATAAAAATAAAGTTGCATCAGAACTCCATTTAGTATGTTTTACTCCATTTTGCCCTGCAGTAAAATTTATGATTTTTTTACCTGTTCTTACATCATAAATATTAATATGATCATTTGTATTTGTTACTGCTAGATATCGATTATCCTGGCTGAAAGCAAGAAAAGTTGGACATGGTTCTTTTGTATCAAAGATATTAGGTGTTAAAATATTTTCACGCAAAATTTTAGAACAACTGGTAATTACAGTAATTAAAGTAAAAAGAGAGAAAATAAATATTAAAATTGAGATTCTTCTGAACATTGCACAGTCCCTCCTTTTATGATATATTTATATCTTATATTTCAAGGTAATAGTTTGATAGCTGAACGCTTACTATAACTGGGACTTTTATACCATAAGGAATCTTATGTCTTCTAATAATAAAAAAATTAGCAATATAATCAAAATCTTAAAAAATACATATCCAAATGCTAAAATAGCACTTAAATATAGAAATCCTCTTGAACTTTTGGTTGCTACAATACTATCAGCACAATGTACTGATATCAGAGTAAACAAAGTTACTAAAGAATTATTTAAAAAATACAAAAAAGCAGAAGATTATGCACAATCAGATAAAATAATTTTTGAACAGGAAATTAAGTCCTGCGGTTTTTTTCATAATAAAGCTAAAAATATTATAGATTTATGTAATATTTTAGTAATAAAGTATAATGGAGAAGTTCCTAAAACAATGAATCAACTTACTGCTTTACCTGGTGTAGGTCGTAAAACAGCAAATATAATACTTGGAAGCGCTTTTGGTATTTCTGATGGTATCCCGGTAGATACCCATGTAAAACGTATATCTCAGCGTTTACATATTTCAAAAGAAAATAATCCTATTAAAATTGAACAGGATTTGATGAAAATTATACCTCCTATTGAATGGTTAAACATTTCATATTTTTTAATTGAACATGGGAGAAAAATATGTAAAGCAAGGAATCCGCATTGTAATGTATGTTGTATAAATAAATACTGTCCGTCAAAAGATACAATAAACTAGAATACTGTCACTTCACCGAGCACGCAAACTCCATGATATATCTTTTTCATGTTAAATAAAAAAAGCGGTTGAATTATTTGTTTTTTTTCTTATTGTTTTGCCCTGTTTTTACACTTGATTTTGCTGCAGGTTTTTTGGGTACAGAATTAATTTTTTTCTCTACAGATTTTGTTTTTTTAACTTTTTTTAATTCTTGTATACGGTCTTTTATTTTTTTTACTGTATGTGTTTTTACAGGAATACTGATTATTGCAGCTGCAAGAACTTTGTCCCCTATACAATCTCTAATCCAGCAGCTGAAATCATTTTTGTTTTCATTTACATGATGTGCAAATATATCATCTGACATTTTTTCCAGAGCATTAACTAATTCTTCCAGATTTTTCAGACGTTCACCAGACGCTACCCAGAAATGAAAGGGATCAGCCACATCGCTTAAAAATTTTTCAAATTCATTTTCATTTATCATAATTTTACCTCCTTAAAATAATATTATTTATATTAAAACACTTTTAAATAAAAGTCAAATTAATATCTTATCCACATTTATTTTATTTTTTTCTCAATCTAACCAACTTTACCTCTCTTTTTTCCTTCTTTCCTTTTCTTAATTTATTTTTGTTTATAACTATAGCTTACATATTTTTAAATATTTTATATTGAAGAATATTATTAAATTTCATTTAAATAAATTGACTCTAGCTAGATATATCTGAATTAACACATATTAATTATAATTCTAAATATCCAGCAATCGTTGATTCTCTTCCAGCCATTTTTTATGTATATCTAAGTCCGGCATTGTTACTTTTAGCTTTATCCAGAAATTTATTGAATGATTTTTTTCTTGTGTATGCACAAGCTCATGTAAGATAACATAATCTATAATTTGCATCGGCGCCATTATAAGCCGCCAGGTAAAATTAAGAGTGTTATTTGGACCACAGGAACCCCAACGTTTTTTTGCTTCTGTGACTTTAATTGAATTATATTTAAAACCAAAATAATTTGAAAGCCAATCAGCTCTTTGCTTAATAATTTTTAATGCTTCTTTTTGATACCATTCGATGATTTCTTTTTCCTGAATTGTTTTATCTTTTAATGGGACAATTTCTGCTTTTTTATTACAAATGATTTAATATAATCTTCCGATGTTTTAAGAGGTGAACGTATTACTAATCGTGCATCAGAAGTAATAGTAAGTGCTAGTGTTTTCCGTTTTGTTCTTATTATTTCATCTATTTCTATGTTCATATATTCCCTTTACCATAAATATGATAAGACAACTCCAGAAGTTTTTGTGACAACTCTTTTCGTTTAGGCATAGCTCTGTTTTTAAATACTGTGAGCAAATGAGATGCGATGAAAGTACGTAATTGTTTTTGTCCTGTCTGATTATTCCAAAAATCAACAATTGAAGTATCAGTCTTTCATACAATTCAGGATTCTTCTTCCTTATGCGCGTTTATGTATTCTTTTATACCATGTGTTAGCTCTTCAGCTTTTGCGCGTGGTGATTTTTTTAATTTTATTTCTTGCTTAAATTCATCGGAAAAAATAGGTAATGGTGGAATTTTAGGGTCTACGCCTTGACCTATTAAATATTCTTCTATAATTTCTCTTATTTTTTTGCTGACATCTTTTATGTTAAGCTTACTGTCACGGTATCTGTTGCCGGCTGTATAGCAAATGAAACTCATTAGTTTTAAATCTTTAAGATATGGCAGCGCATCCGGTTTTGGAAGTACTCTATCTATTAATTAAGAATTTCATCGATATCTTTTTTATCGTATGCTTCCAACGCTTCGCGTAAATGTCTTGCTACACCAACATAATCAATAACAAACCCGCAATTTTTATGTTTTTCAACACGATTTA
>JACRDZ010000127.1 GCA_016212735.1 Candidatus Firestoneibacteriota bacterium
CCAGACATATACTGTCTTTGATCCACTGCCGCTTGATAATGTAAATGATACGTTATTTGAATAGCTTGCTGTAGAAGTAATTGTTACCCATCCTGAAGCAGATGAAGTTGGTTTTAGCGAACTTTCGGATACATAATAACCAATCACACCCACGTTATCAGTAGCTGAAATATTTAATGTTACTGTAGTTGAATTCGCTGTAGATACACCGCTATTAATAAAATTAATAACTGTATTATTGGCTGGTATATTATCATTTTTAGGAGTTGCACTTACTTCATCTGATAAATCACTTTCTCCATTGCCATTCACTGCTGTTACAGCATAATAATATTTAGTTCCATTTGTTAAACTTGTGTGAGAATATGGATTTGTTACTCCAATAAAATTAGAACTATTTATTGAGACTCCTGATGTCTTTGACCAACAGATATTGTATGAAGCTGCATCCGACACATTATTCCAGCTTATTGATACATTACTGTCTCCGGCTTTAGCTATTACATTCATAGGAGGCATCGGAGGTAAATTATTTTTTAAAGCCAGATTATGCCATCCACCGGCAGCTATGTTTGTTATTTCAGTAAGATCAGACACTTGAACCGGTGTAGAACTTTTTAACACTGCGGATCCATTCCCAAGTTGATAATAACTATTATCTCCCCATGCCCAAACTGTGCCATTGCTCTTTAGAGCTGCACTATGCCATGATCCGCAAACTATAGCTTTCACTCCGGTAAGTCCTGGTACTTGAACTGGTGTATACCTATCTGTCGTAGTTCCATCTCCAAGCCGTCCGACATTATTATATCCCCATGCCCAAACTGTGCTATCGCTTTTTAAAGCTAGATTATGCCATCCGCCGGCAGCTATAGCTATTACTCCGGTAAGTCCGGATACTTGAACCGGGGTATAACTTCCTATTGTTGTATTATTTCCAAGCTGTCCATAAGAATTATTACCCCATGTCCAAACTGTGCCATCGTGCTTTAAAACAATACTATGCCATGCACCTCCAGCTATAGCTTTCACTCCAATAAGTCCGGATACTTTGACTGGCGTAGAATTTACTTTTATCGTTGTGTCATATCCTGCTTGACCAAAATCATTATTTCCCCATGTCCAAACAGTACTATCATTCTTTAAAGCCATACTATGCCAGCTGCCTCCGGCTATGGATGCTATTCCGGTTAGTACGGATACTTGAGTCGGAGTACGCTTTTCTTTTATCGTTGTATCATATCCTAGCTGACCAAAGTCATTATTTCCCCATGCCCAAACTGTGCCATCTTTCTTTAAAGCAATACTATGCCTTCCGCCTCCGCCTATAGCTGTTATTCCGGTTAGTCCGGATACTTGAACAGGGGAGTGTCTTTCTGTTATACTTCCATCACCCAGTTGACCATAATAATTGTTTCCCCATGTCCAAACTGTGCCATCATTATTTAAAGCAATACTATGGGAAGCACTTGCATCAGGATTAGTTGTTTTTACTCCGCCTCCTGCTATAGCTATTATTTTTGTAAGGTCAAACACTTGAATAGGGGTTTTTCTTATTGTCGTCGTATTATCTCCAAGTTGACCGTTACTATTATCTCCCCATGTCCAGAGCATATTTGTTGATATTAATATTGGAACTGCTGACACCTGATTCGACTCAATACTTTCCCCATTGCTATTTATTGCTGTTACAACATAATAATATTTTGTTCCATTGGTTAGACCTATATGAGTATACGGGCTTGTTACTCCTGAAATCTTTTTACCGTTTATATTTGTAACTCCTGAAGCTGTTCCCCAATAAATATTGTATGAAGTTGCACTCGGTACACTTTTCCATGTTATTATTACCTGACCATCTCCGGATTTAGCTGCAACATTAAGAGGTGCTATCGGAGATAAACTATTTTTTAAAGCCATACTATGCCAGTTACCTGCGGCTATAGTTGTTGCTCCAGTTAGTCCGGTCACTTGAACTGGTGAAAGCCTATCTGTTGTAGTTCCATCTCCAAGTCGACCAGAACTATTACTTCCCCATGCCCATACTGTAGTATTATTCTTTAAAGCTATACTATGCCAACCGCCTCCGGCTATAGCTGTTACATCTGTTAGTCCGGACACTTGAACAGGTGTACTCCTATCTGTTGTAGTCCCATCTCCAAGCTGTCCTTGTTCATTATACCCCCATGACCATACTGTCCCATTTTTCTTTAAAGCCATACTATGCCAACCGCCTCCGGTTATAGCTATTACCTCTGTTAATCCGGACACTTGAACAGGCGTACTCCTATCTGTTGTAGTCCCATCTCCAAGCTGTCCCTCTTTATTATACCCCCATAACCATACTGTCCCATTTTTCTTTAATGCTATGCTATGCCAACCACCTCCGGCTATAGCTATTACTTCTGTTAATCCGGACACTTGAACAGGTGTACTCCTATCTGTTGTAGTCCCATCTCCAAGCTGTCCTGAAACATTACTTCCCCATGCCCATACCGTACCATCATTTTTCAAGATAATATTATACCTTTTCCCTACAGCTATAGCAGTTACTCCTGTAAGTCCTAACACTTGAACAGGGGTGGATTTATCCTCCTTAGTTCCATCTCCAAGTTGACCATAATCATTACTTCCCCATGCCCATACTGTGCTATCGTTCTTTAAAGCAATACTATGCCAACCGCCTCCGGCTATAGCTGTTATTCCTGTAAGTCCTGACACTTGAACAGGGTTATGCCTTTCTGCCGTAGTTCCATCTCCAAGTTGGCCAAAATCATTATTTCCCCATGTCAATACCGTGCCATCATTCTTTAAAGCTAAGCTATGAGAAAGATAACTATCCGGACTGGTTGCATATACTCCGCCTCCGGCTATGGCTACTATATCAGCAAGATCAGGCACTTGAATTGGCGTAGACTTATTTGAAGTTGTATTATCTCCAAGCTGTCCATTGCTATTATTTCCCCATGTCCAAAGAATATTTTGTTGTGTTATTGTGCTTCCTGTTGTAAAACTCCATGTATAATTATTTAGCATGCTTTTGCCTGTTGAGTCCATAACTCCGGTGGTAATCTTAGCAGTATATTTCGTATAATTAGCTAAATCTGCCGATGGTTTAAAAGTTGCTGTTTTATCTTTGTAAGTATAATTTCCATTTTCCGGTGTGGACCCATTATATAAAAGAAAAGTTGTAGAATTAATGGTGTTAGCATTGATTTCTTTATTAAAAGTTGCTGCTATTTTTGTATTTATAGGAACAGAAGCAGCTCCATTATCAGGGGTAGTTGAAACTATAGTAGGAGATAGATAGCTTGAAGCAGTATTATCATATTCACTAACTTTAGGTTTTTCTTTCACATTACAACTAAGTGCAAGCATATATAAAAAAAGGAACAAAAAAATCAAAGTAAGTTTAAAATAATATTTAGACATTCTTATATTCCTCCTTTAAAAATACCATCCTAATCCTGCACGGAAGCTATCAATTTTTTTTGCTCCTCGTATATCAGTTTCAATAAAATATTTTTTACCATTTATTTTAATACCGACAAAATATTCTTTTTTAAAATCATTATCAACCTTCAGCTTATAACTTTCGCCGCTTACTTGACTGTTTGATGAAGAATAATTTAGATCACCATTAAGTTTCAAATCATAAAATCCCACAGATAGCCATGAAAAAAAGGTCGCTGCAGCTCCTGTTCGAGATTCTTTCCACTTAACTTTTCGTTTCCACTGTTCCGAAAGAACATCTTTTTCATTTTCAAAATTTAGATATTCCCATCTCATGTCCAGATTAATTTTTCTTAATGGCAATACAATTATTTTTGCGCCATAACCATAAGCAAATGATGTCTTTCCATAATCAAGAGGTAATGCTAAACCAGCGCCGCCTGCTTCTAAATAAACAGAAAATAATTTGGCAAATCCACATTCAAATTTTAATAATTCCGTGCGATAATTTGCCGTAATTTTGTCATTTTTATTCTCGTTAACTACTTCTCTTAAATAATCCTGATATTCAATTGCAATAGAAGATTTTTTATCAGGGATGCATTCCCACCATGATTTAAATACCAATGCTGTATTACTATCATCAATTTCTTTTCGAGCTTTATCATATAATTCTATTATTTCTATAGAGTGAACTTCCGTATCGAGGGTTTTAAACGGTTTTATTCTTATGGCTTGCTTAAAAGCTTGTTTTGCTTCTAATTCTTTTCCTAACAAATTATAACAAAGACCAGAATAAAAATAAACATCATAAAATTTATCAGGGTCAGTACATTTTTCTATTGTGGAACTTATAAACAAAAATTTTTTAATAGCTTCTTCCCATTTAGCGTTTTCATATAATTCTATCCCTTCTTTTAATAAAGAATCGATGTTGTTTTGGTCTTTTGAAAAAATAGATGTGTTAATTATTAAAAAAATTAAAACATAAAAAAATAATTTTTTCACCTGAAAATCCCTTTTATTTTGTCTGCAGCTTTCTGCCTATCATTCTAGTTTCATTGGAAGATAAATTTATTTTCTCTGTTATATTACGATATTTATCACTACTACCTGGTTCTATTACAATTTCATGTTCTCCAGGAAGAATTTTGTATTTAGTTTTACCGGTAATTCCTAAATATTTACCATCAAGATATACTTTTCCCCATGGAATTGAATTAACAATAATATAACCCGATAGTTTTACTGGTAATTCAATATTAAGCATTTTCCGTTCTCCTGATATTATTTGAATTTTTTGCGTGATAACATCATATTCATTTGATTTTTCCGGAACTACTTTAATTTCATATTCACCAGGTTTTATTTCTGCTTTGTTTATTTGAGATGTTGCGCTTATTGGATTTATCAAATCATTATTAATATATACTTTTGCTAAAACATTTGCGGAAACAGATAAAGAACCTTGAAGTATGAACGGCAAATTAATATTAAGAATTTTTTGCTCTGCAGGAGAAATTTGAATTTTTTGTGTAACAATATCATATTCATTTGCTTTATCAGGAACAACTCTAATTTCATATTCACCGGGTTTTATTTCTTCCTTATTAATAGATATTGCACTTAACGGATTTGCCAATTCATTATTAATAAATAATTTTGCTGATGTATTTGTGGAAACTGTTAAGGAACCGAGCTTAAATGGTAAATTAATATTAAGAGATTTTCGTTCTGCTGTGGAAATTTGAATTTTTTGTGTAACAATATCATATTCATTTGCTTTATCAGGAACAACTCTAATTTCATATTCACCAGGTCTTATTTCTTCCTTATTAATAGATATTGCACTTAACGGATTTGCTAATTCATTATTAATAAATAATTTTGCTGATGTATTCGTGGAAACTGTTAAAGAAGCCACTGCATTGGTTGCTTTTTTAAATACAAAATCTCCACCATCGTGACCGGAATTTTTAATGACACTATACTCAGGAGTTTGTTCTGAATTACCAGCTACACGTTCTTTAACGTGATAATAAAAAAGCTGCTCTGCGGAAAAAGATTCTTCTTCGATTTCCTGCAAAGCATGTATAAAATTATATGCAAATACGGAATTCCCATCTTTCCCGCTGTCCGATACAGGCTCATTCCCTCCGCTTGCCATTAATGTCCTGGAGGGTTTTCTTATCATTTTTTCTAAATATTTATTGCCAATATTTACTGAAATATCTCTGGTCATAGTACCCGAAAAACAGCTATCTGCCACAACAAGAACATGCTTTGATGCCAGATGTATAATATTTGATATTATAGAATCTGCAATTATCATATTGGTAAAATCATCCTTCATGGCATCTACTGGTATCCAGTAAGCTTTGTTAGCAATTTTATCAAAATATCCGTGCCCTGCATAATAAAGTAAAAAATTATCATTCTCCTTCATGCTTTTGACATAATCATTAAAGGAATGCAAAATATCGCTTCGGGTAGCATCAAGCAATATTTTAGTTTTAAAACCAAATTTTTTATTTAATATTTTTTCAACCTCTTTGGCATCATTCACAGCTGTTTCTAATTTAGGAAAATTTTTATAATTATTATTTCCAATTATTAAGGCATAATAATTCCCGCTGCCAGTTAAATCATCTTTTATGGCATCTGTCAGATTTTTTTCCTGTTGAATAATAACTTCTTGATTTTTCCCTATGATTGTAAAAATTACTTGTGCCTTATTTCCATAAATATCCATTGCATTGATTGATATCTGGTTATCGCCGGGCTTTAAATTAATCATCATCCTGAACACGCCCTCTTTATCAACCGCGACTTTTTTTTGATTTATTATTAGAGCAGCTATTTCAGAACTATCTTTAATTCTTCCGGTAACTGCGGTTGGTTGATTTTCCTGAATTATTTCGATATTCTTGTCCTGATGTGAAGTAATAATTATTTCAGGCGGTATTGTGTCATTTTCTGATTTATTCTTTTCCAGGTCAATATTTCGAGTAGCATCATTATTTATTTCCGTAAAATTAGAAGGCTCATTTGCGAGAAGTAATTTAGTAAAAGATAATATCAATAAAAATATTAATACTATAATTTTTTCTCTCATTTTCATCCCTCTCATTAATTATTTAAGAAGAGCTATATTTTATTATATACTCAGAGAGGTCCTAATTTCGCATTTTTCGCTGGTCTTTGACATCGATAGCTGCGTTGCTCAGGTTCGAAATAGTACAAGACTATTTCTCACCTTCGCGCCTTGCTCTCAATGCCAAATCCTCACCGAAAAAAAGCGAATCTATGACCTCGCTGAGTATACATTTATTAATATGTCAATTTACTCTATCTTATTGGGTGCAATTAAAAATGTCAACAAAATTTTAGTTAACAAACTATCCCCTCTAATAATAGAAATTAGTTCTCTGTCATTCTGAGCGAAGCGAAGAATCTGTTTTTAAAGTATGGAAAGCAGATTCTTCGCTTCGCTCAGAATGACAACACAAGCTAATGATACCATTTTAATTAATTACAATATTTACGTTAGTAATAAAACTTTGGTAATAATCTAATTGAAATCAAATAAAATATAGCTTTTTATTGAAATATTCCTTCCTTAACTTAACACCTATGGCGTGCATCCCCGCATTTGTAAAACAGTTATAAACCACGAAGTTTACTAAAATTTTAATTAATTTTGAGCAAGTTTTAATGGAAGAGTTGTTGTGGGTGCTAAATTCATTTCTAAATCCTGACACAATCTGTTAATAACTTTTGAGAAGTCAATTTTATTATTAAATGTTTGCGTAACAATAAATCTCTTGAACGGGACTTGAACAATGTAGTAGACATAATAATCATTGCCATATAAAAAAACACTGCTAATGATAATTATATCGGCATTTTTACTTTCGTTTTGTTCTTGCATATTAAATGTTTTTTTCAATTTTTCTGCTATTTTGTTCTTGAATGTTTCCGCTTGATTATACGAAATATCTTTTTTTTCAACTTCATTATATACATAGAATGTATACGGTTTTGATTTACTTGCTTTTTCTTTTCCGTGAATTTCCAGACTAAATAATAATATTATTATAAAAAATATGGAATATTTTAATTTCATAATATGCCCCTTTTTATATTTACAAACATATTATCGGCAATGAAAAATAAAAAATTATATTTTTTTCATCATGATGAGAAAATAAATTGGTGGTTTTTATAAGTAAATCTTCTTCAGCTATTCTAAGGGTCTGTGACGAAATAACTTACATATTCAGGCGCTCAGATTCTGGTCAGATTTGGCTGATCCTACTTTCGCAAAATTTGAGATGTAGCATATAGCTACGTTGAGGATTTTGTGATTGAGGATCGGACAAAGATAACCGGAAGATGAGATGCATTAATATGTAAGTTATTTCGTCACAGACCCTTAAATTAACAAAAAATATTTTAAAGGAATTTTAACCGCGTTAATTTCGCTATCATATGAAAGATCATCATTTGATATAATCAGCCCATATTTTGACGATACTTTTTTGGATGTATTGATAATTTGTTTAAAATTTTTCTCTCCTGTTCCAACTTCTATAATAATTTTATGATTTATAAAATTTACAATAAAATCAGCGCCACCGCTTGCTGCATCATATGTTAAAGAATATCCGCCAAACCTGGGTATAAATCTATTTAAATACATCCCTATTGTGTCTTCCAGTAAATTCCCACGA
>JACRDZ010000128.1 GCA_016212735.1 Candidatus Firestoneibacteriota bacterium
CGAAGCTGCAGAATTACCAATAGATATTCAAGAAAATATATTGCAAGCATATTCTAAATTGCAACAGGATGGATCTTATGACTCAATTTTTGTCGCTGTAAGATCATCTGCTACTGCTGAAGATTTACCTTCTGCCTCTTTTGCCGGGATGCATGATAGCTTTTTATATGTTTCTAGCCCTGATGAGTTTTTAAATGCTTGTCGCAAATGTTATGCTAGTTTATATACTGAAAGAGCTATTCGCTATAGAGAACATCACAAGATAAATCACCAAGATGTTAAAATGGCAATTGTTGTTCAAAAAATGATAAGTAGTGATAATGGATGTTCAGGAGTGGCTTTCACTGTTGATATTGAAACGGGTTTTGAAAATGGTATAGTTATAAATTCCGTATATGGTCTTGGCGAGGGGCTTGTTAAGGGATATTTAACACCTGATGAATATTTTCTTTTCAAACCCGCATTAGAAAAAGGGAATCTTCCAATACTTAGTCGTAGATTTGCTGCAAAAGATACAAAATATATTTGGTCTTTAAAGGATAATAGAATTATACCAAATAAACTTTCATTTGAACAACTCAATACTTTTTCTCTTCCAAATGATATTTTAATTTCGCTTGGTCAACAATGCCTTGCTATTGAAAAACACTTTAGCATAAAAGCAGGTAAATTTACCCCTATGGATATAGAATGGGTTCTTGATAATAACAGCAAATTATGGATCGTGCAAGCAAGACCAATCACTACTTTTTCACAAAAAAAACCATATTTACGCACTTATATATTAAAAGAAAGATCAAAAATAATAGTTACCGGACAAGCTATAGGGAAGAAAATTGGACAAGGTTCAGCTATTATCCTTTCAGATCCAAATCAAATAAGAGAATTTAAACATGGAAATGTATTAGTTACCGATATGACAGATCCTGCCTGGATGCCAATAATGAAAAAAGCTTCTGCAATTGTAACAAATAGAGGTGGGCGTACTTGTCATGCTGCTATTGTTTCCAGGGAAATGGGTTTACCCTGTATTATTGGTACAACTAATGCGACAGAAGTTATTCGTTCTGGGCAATCAATTACTGTGTCATGCATAGATGGAGATGAAGGGAAAGTATTTGAAGGTCTTCTTAAATTTGAAGTAAAAGAAAAATATATTGATACTTCACCAACAAAAACAAAACTTATGTTTCTTACAGGGCTACCAGATGCAGCACTTGTTGCGTCTAATTTGCCAAGCGATGGGGTTGCAATGGGAAGAGAAGAATTTATTATATACTCGTATATTGGTATACACCCATTTGCGTTTATTCAATATGAAGAAATGAAACAAGATATTAAATTATTAAGACAAATGGAGAAAAAATATACTTTACAAGGAGCTGATAAGATTCAGCAAATTATTGATGTAATCGAACATCAAAGTAGAGGATATAAAGATAAAGTTGAATTTTTTGTTGAAAAATTGGCAGAAGGAATGGCTAAAATTGCAGCCTCAGTATATCCTAAAGAAGTCTATATGAAATTATGTGATTTCAAAACTAATGAATTTCGAGCTTTGGTCGGAGGTTTTCTTTATGAACCAATTGATAATAATCCAATGATAGGTTGGCGTAGCGCATCACGTTACTACTCTGAGAGATACCGTCCAGTATTTGAATTAGAATGTCGTGCTTTTAAACGTGTGCGAGAAGATATGGGTTTTTCAAATATGCATATAATGATTCCTTTTTGCCGTTCTGTAACTGAAGCTAAGAATGTAGTTGAAGCTTTACGTCAATGTGGAATTGTCCAGCATAAAGATGGATTATTGGTAACGGCTGAAACCGAGGTGCCATCAAGTGTAATTGAAGCAATAGAATTTGCAAAGATTTTTGATATGTTCAATATTGGTTCAAATGATTTAGCACAAATGGTGCTTGGAACAGACAGAGATTCTGAGTTACTAGCTCATATTTTTGATGAAAGGAACCCTGCTGTATTAAAATTTATAAAAGAAGCTATTGACAAAATTCATTCAGTCCCGCATAAAATAATTAATGGCAAAGAAGTAAAAGTAAAAATTGGACTTACCGGGGTAGCTGTGTCTAATTATCCCGAATTTGCTCGTTTTCTTATTGAAAATGGTATTGATTATATAGGGCTTGATCCAGATCCGGAAAGTTTTTTAAGCATGAGAGAGCGGATATTGGAAATTGAACGTGAGATTGGATTAAGGTAACGTTTATTAATACTCTAATAATAAATTAATTTCCTATTATATTGAATTTTGTATAGCTCTGGTACAGAATATGAGGAGAAATAGACTTGAAGATAACTAAAAATAATAAAAAAGATAGTGAAACTAACTCTAATTCTCAATTAGAAACATCTAAACTTAAATCTTTAGTCTTTTACTTGTTAATGGTAATCGTGGGAGTCCTTTTTTTTCTTGCAGGGGCTATTGTTGAATCTTTTGTTAAGCAAAATGTACCGTCAATGCCTGAATGGCTTAAAAGTTTGTTAACATTCCCAATACCACTCGCAGGTGTTACTATTCTTTCGCATTTTGTACCACTTGCAATAAATTGGAGAGGAAAACCTAAACAAGAAGAAGAAAAAATAGAACGTGAAGCAGAAAAAATTGCTGAGAAAGTTAAACTAAAATTAGAACAAACATGTAACAACTGTATGGTTGTGGAAAATATTAAAGATAATAGCAGGTGGTGCCGTTGGCTTGGACCTATATCAGATGTCTATAAAACTCGAGATACTATACCATTGGTAGAATTCTTTAATGGTGTAAAAGAAATTGATATATTGACACCAAATTTATGGGAAATCGCTGAAAATGATGATGTAATGAAGATCCTTCAAGAAAATGATAATGTTCGTTTAATGTCCCTCCATCCTGAGTGCTCATCAGTATATCGCAGATACAATGATATGTTAGATGAACAAGGGCGACCTCCTAAAGATATAAAAGATAGAAAGGATTATCAACGTAAAATTCGCATGGGATTGGATAATTTTCATGGGTGTAGGAAGGATAATAAAAAGAATAATTGGTTAATTAAGACATATACCTCTTATCCAGTAATAATGTTATATCGGGCTGATAATAGGTTCCTTTTAAGTTTTCCATTAAAAGGTAATCGTGTAAAATATCAATTTCATTTGGATCTTAAACTCCCAGATAGAACTTTAGAAACTTTAGAAAAACTAAAAGGCAAAAAAGGGGAAGATATTATCCCACCAGATATGGAACTTGGGGCAAAAGTTCAAAATGACCTTAAGTGTCATTTTGATGGAATTTTGAAAGAAGAAAAGACTATTCCATGGATACCACGCGCTGAAATTTTTGAAAAAATACTTGCTTTAAACCATCCTTCAATAATTAATTTGAATAATTGCATAAACAATAGGAATATAACTAATAATAAAAGTTTAATTAAAAACAATAACCAAGCATTGAAAGACTTAATAAATAAAGATATATCTAATCTTACTGAAGAATATAAATTAGATGAAAAGACCAAAAGTGCTATTATCGAAAATTTGTTGAAAATACTAGTATGCATTGAAGAAACAGTTTTGGAAGGAGATAATATTAACAATAAACTAATCCAAAAATTATCTGATAACATATCAACAGATAAATTTGAATTTGAAGATTGCGCTGAAGTATTATATATCCTCAGAAAAAAAAATAATGCTATAATACCTTTTAATTTTAATCAAATTTGGGAAAATATAAAGAATCATGCTGCAGAATGGGCAGGTTAATTTTATTGATTATTAGTAATTAAACACATATTTTTTTAGAATTTTCAACATATATTAATTAAAAAGGGAAAACATAAATGCAATCATTATTTTATCAATTCAAAAGAACTGCAATTCATAATATTTTAATTACTTCATCTATCTCGAATCCTAAAACAGACATTATAGAAGGGCTTGTACTACCTGAAAAATTAATGAAACTTGGAGATATAGTACCCTATGAGAGAATTTTGGTTACTAAACATAATGGAGATAATTGGATAAATCGTGTATATAGTTTTGCTATACCTGGTGATGGAGAAACAGTCGAAGCACGTGGTTCTCTATCGCATTTTTTAAAACCAGAGGAATGCTGTTGTATTATATCAGAAACATATTTTAATTCAAATCAATATAAAGCATATTGTACATACAATTTATCTATTCCAATAATTGATATTAGATTTCATCCAGAAAATGATAACCAATTAAATAATTTTTCTTCTTTGAAAATAGCTTTAGAATTTCCAGATAAAATATTACATTGTGAAAAAATTGATAAAGAGATATTAAACCAACGACAACATTTGCCAAGAATAATGCTTTCTAATCTGGTTTTTGGACTTAAAGTTTCAGAAATTGAACGGCAGTGCCTTGAAATGAATGCAGAACTTCCAGTTGAAATTATGAGTAAAACTGGTTTAGTTAAAAACCAAACTATTTTTGTTTTTAATGCAAGCAGAGGGGGGATATCAGCAGAAAGTTTTGTTGTACCGAATACACGAAATAATAATATAACAATTTCAGGAGCATTATCAAAAGTTGCAGATATAGATGATGTTATTTCCGAAGCAGCATTTGTCATAACAAATAAAATATTAGAACCTACTATATTTAACGCAAAAAATAGTGTAACTATTCAGCACAAACATGAAAAAATATTTTAGTTTTAACCCTCAAATTACGATATATTAAAATAAAATACGTGGGGTAATTAATTGAAAATAGAAAATATAGGCATCAATGCAACAATTGAGAAAGTAGAAAAATTTCTTAAAGAAGAAAAAGATATATCGTCATCAGTAAGATCAATGTTTGAATTGTTGCTTGTAATTGTAACATTGCTTGTCAATCGATTAAATCTTAACAGCCGTAATAGCAGCAAGCCGCCATCGATAGATCGAAATAGAAAGCGTCCGGAAAAAGTAAAAGGAGAAAAGAAACCTGGCGGACAAAAAGGACATGATGGAATAACGCTAAAAAAAGTTGATAATCCGGATGAAATAGTTCATCTGGAAGTTGATAAAAGAACAATACCACATGGAGAATACAAAGAAGTCGGTTGTGAATCAAGGCAAATCATTGACATAAATATCAGGCGGCATGTAATAGAATATCGGGCTCAAATATTAGAAAGTGAAGACGGAAAGCAGTTTACAGCAAAGTTTCCTGAGAATGTTACAAGACCTGTTCAATATGGGACAAAATTAAAAGCAACAGCAGTTAATATGTCACAGTATCAATTAATACCATATAATCGGATAGAAGAAGATTTTCAAGATAAAGGGATACCCGTCAGTGCCGGATCAATATGCAATTTTAATAAAGAGGCATACGATTCATTAGAGAAATTTGAAGAAATAGTAAAAAGAAAGCTGCTGGAGTCAGCGGTTCTTCACGGAGATGAAACAGGGATAAATTCCAATGGAGACCAGTATTGGCTACACAGCTTATCAAACAATTTATGGACATATTTTTATCCTCATAAAAAAAGAGGAAGTGAAGCAATGGATGAAATGGGGATA
>JACRDZ010000125.1 GCA_016212735.1 Candidatus Firestoneibacteriota bacterium
ACCTGATGATTGTTAAAGATCAATCATCTTTTATTAAATATCTAAAATCAAGGATAAATAATAATAAAATTTATTTTTTCATTGATGAAGTTCAGAGATTAGAAAATCCTGGACTGTTTTTTAAAGGAATTTATGATTTAAATCTGCCTGTAAAGTTTATATTAAGCGGATCATCTTCATTAGAGATAAAAGCAAAAACCCAGGAGCCGCTTACCGGCAGGAAAAAAATTTTTTATCTTTATCCATTTTCTTTTGAAGAGTTTTTATTTTTAAAAGATGAAAAATTGTTTAAAATAAAAGATAGCAAAGATTTAAGCCCGTTTGATAAAAAAATGATTAGAAATTATTTGTATGAATTTATGGTCTGGGGTGGTTATCCGGAAGTATGCCTTGAAGAAAACATTGAAAAAAAGATAAAAACTTCTGAAGAGATATTCAATAGTTATTTAGATAAAGATATCGTAAATTTTTTAAGAATAGAAGATAAAGTGGTTTTTTCAAAAATGGTTAAAATATTAGCTTCTCAGATTGGAAACCTTGTCAATGTAAATGAAATTTCAGGCACACTTGGTATTAAAAATGAAACTGCTAAAAAATATTTAAATGCTTTAGAAGCTACTTTTGTTATCAAGCTTGTTTCCCCTTTTTTCAGAAATATTAGAAAAGAAATAACAAAGATGCCAAAAGTATACTTTATAGATAATGGCTTATGTAATTTCAGTCTTAAAAGATTTGAAGACTATGAAAAAAGGGAAGATCAGGGTGAAGTTTTAGAAAATTATATTTTTTCACTTCTAATAAAAAAATTAAAGACTTTCGACGACCTATTTTTTTGGCGTACAAAAGACAAAGCAGAAATTGATTTTATTGTTGAAAGAAAAAATTTGCTTCCAATCGAAGTAAAGGCTGTTAAAATAAAAAGACCTATTTTCCCCCGAGCGCTTCTTGGTTTTTCAAAAGACTATCAAATAAAGAAAGCCATTATTGTAAATTTATCGTTATCTGAACAAATAGAAAAGAATGGATTAGACATTCACTATGTTTTACCCGAAGAATTAGATAAAATTATCGATTCTTAAAAATATGACAAATCAGCAAAAAACTCTTGACAATTTATAATTCACCTCCAATAATATGACTATAACCTGCTACAATATATTTTTCTGAACAAGAGAAGGAGGTTTAAAATTGTCTCAAAGCAAGCCTGTCTATATTATCAGCGATAAACCTGAAGAGGATTCAAAATATTTTGGTTTTGACGCTTATGCCAAAACTATCGCTGAACTCATTGCATATAAAAAAAACAAAACTCCTCTTGTTATTGGTATCTATGGCCCATGGGGTTCAGGTAAAACAACTCTTATGGAAACAATCAAAAGCCATTTAAAAAAGATTAAAGAAAAAAATGACAACAAAACATTTCGAATATGTAAACCTGTATGGTTTGTACCATGGAAATATAAAGAAGAAGATGAAATTCTTGCAGCGCTTATTGAAGAAATATTTAAAACAATGCATCGGGATGACTTCTTTAATAACTGTAAAGCCAAAATTGAGGAAATAACAAAAGGGCTTGATAAAACTAAAATTGTTGGTGCTGTTTCAAAGTTAATAAGTGGCGGCACTATAGATATTAGTGAATTTTTTAAAGAACTGGAATACAAGGAAAAACTTGGTTTTTTTGACACATTTCAAAAATTTTTTGATAATCTTATCTGGACTTACCTTAATTGGCGTCCGCAAAAATCAAATTGTGAAGCATCGGATGAAAGAAAAGGCGCTCTTGTTATCTTTATCGATGATCTTGACAGGTTACTGATAAAGATTGTGAATCATATATAAAAAATATTATTAAAACTGAAATTAATGAAAAGGATTTACTAATTCATTTACCTGTAATTTTATCCGCGACAAAAAGAAACCCCAGAAGATTAAAATGTTTTATAAATTCTCTGAACCTGCAGGAAGGGATTTTTGTTAATAAAAAAATAGATGTTAGTTTCAGCAATTTGTTATATTGGAACATCCTTGATTATGTATATCCTTAATCACTTCAGGATTATATAAAAAATAAAGAGATGGTAGAAATAATAAGAAACTTTGATGTTACTATTGAACAATTAAAACAAATTACTACTGTCAGTAGTATTACGGAAAGTTTTGAAGAAGTAAAAGAAAAAAGAGAAATAGAAAAGGGAAGGATCATTAAATTTGATGATATGGCTAAAATTCCAGCAGGTAAATTTCTGTATGGTGATAACAAAGAAGAAAAAAATACTGAAAACCCATTTTCAATTGATATCTATCCTGTTACAAATCAGCAATTTGAGGAATTTATTAAAGCTGGCGGTTATAAAAAAGATGAATATTGGAGTGAAAAAGGAAAAAGCTGGAGGGGAAAAAATAATATTACTAATCCTGCATTTTGGGATGATAAAAAATGGAAAAGACCTGATTATCCGGTAGTAGGAGTAAGTTATTATGAAGCAGAAGCTTATGCAAAATGGGCAGGGAAAAGACTCCCAACAGAAGTAGAATGGGAAAAAGCCGCGCGCGGTACTAATGGAAATGTGTATCCATGGGGAAATGAATTTGATAAAGAAAAATGTAATTCTTATGAGTCAGGAATTGGAGAAACAACGCGTGTTACCCGATATCCAAATGGAATAAGCCCTTTTTATTGGTTTTCGTTGTGCCAGGACTTTGTAGCTCTTTGCACTTTTACTCTTTTACCCTTTACCGCCGAAGGCGGGCAAAAAATTTTATGAAATAACATAAAAGGTACTTTCAAAAATGGGAAAAATGATAAAAAAAATGTACCGCAGAGACCGCAGAGTTTATTTATTATACCTTATATATACCTTCTGTCAATATTTATTTTTTGATAAAAATATGAATTGACAATTAAAATAAGATATGGTAATAATAAATAAGATTAGTATTTCTAATCTTAATTTTATGGAGTGATAATCATGAAAACACTATTAAGCGCAAGAGGACAAATTGTTATACCTAAAAAAATACGAAATTCAATTAAATTAAAAAAGGGGGATGAATTTGAAATAAATATTTCAGATAATACTATAATATTAAAACCAATTAAACGTTTTAAAGCTGCTAAATGGCAAGATTATGCTGATATAGGGGAAGGAATAGTGGATTTATATCTTAAGGATAAAAAAACAGAAAAGAGGAAAGACGATGTTTGTTCTTGATAGTTACGCTGTTTTATGTCTTTTTGATAAGAAAAGAAAAATAGAAAATAATACTATTAAAAAATATCTTGAAGAAGCTGAAAAAGGGAAGATTAAATTATATATTAGTAAAATTAATGAAGGAGAAATATTTTATAAACTTTACAAATATCTGGGAGAACATATTGCTCTTGGATTTCGAGAAGATTTGAAATCAGGGATAATACCAATAAACATTATCTCTGTTAATGATAAAACAATTGAAAAAGCATCTGAAATTAAAGCTAAATATCCAATATCATACGCAGATGCTTTTTGTATAGAACTTGCTTGTGATATGAACCTGCCAATAATAACCGGAGATCCCGAATTTGAGAACATTAAAGGGATAGCTAAAATTACTTGGACTAATAAACTCTAATATTACGGGCACTGGTTTATTAACAGCGATTTTATTGGGAGTAAAAAATGTTAGAACTTAAATTTATTCGAAATAATTTTGAATTAGTTGAACAGTCATTGATAAATCGAGGGGATACTGTTAAAATAGATGAATTTTCTTTGCTTGAAAAAAAGCGCAGAAGCATTTTAGCAAACGTTGAAGCTTTACGTCAGGAGCGTAATATTGCTTCTCTTGAAATAGCTGCTTTAAAGAAAAAAGGTGAAGATTCGCAAGAGCTTTTAACAAGAATGAAAGATGTATCTTATAAAATCAAAGAAGATGAAAAAGAACTGGAAGACGTAGAAACCAGGCTTTTAAATCTGCTTCTTTTTATACCAAATATACCTCATGAAAGTGTTCCAATTGGTAAAAGTGAAAATGACAACAAAGAAGTCAGACGCTGGGGTGAGCCTGCAAAATTTAGTTTTACTCCGCTTGGACATACTGAGCTTGGTGAAACTCTTGATATCCTTGATTTCAAAAGAGGGGTAAAAATAGCCCGTTCCAGATTCTGTCTTTATAAGAACTATGGAGCGCAGCTTGAACGTGCGCTTATTAATTTTATGCTGGATTTACATACTAAAAAACATAATTATATTGAAGTATTACCTCCTATATTAGTTAATCCTGCTGCTATGAAAGGAACAGGCCAGCTGCCAAAATTTGAAGAAGAATTATTCAAATGCGAACGAGATGATCTTTACCTTATTCCGACTGCTGAAGTCCCGGTAACAAATATTCATGCAGGGGAAATATTACAAGAGGAAGATTTGCCTATTTACTATACTGCATATACACCGTGTTTTAGGCGTGAAGCAGGTTCTTATGGTAAAGATACAACAGGGCTTATACGCCAGCATCAGTTTAATAAAGTTGAACTTGTCAAATTCACCTTGCCGCATGAATCTTATAATGAATTGGGAAAATTAGTACAAAATGCTGAAGAAGTTCTACAGTTATTAAAACTGCCTTATCGTGTAATAAACTTATGCACAAAAGACCTGGGTTTTTCTTCTGCTAAAACCTATGATCTGGAAGTCTGGCTGCCAGGACAAAATTGTTATCGGGAAATTTCAAGCTGCAGTAATTTTGAATCTTTTCAGGCAAGAAGAGCTGATATAAGATATAGAAATAAAGAAACAGGTAAAACAGATTTTGTGCATACTTTAAATGGGTCTGGATTGGCAATAGGCCGTACACTGATTGCTATCCTCGAAAATTATCAGCAGAAAAATGGAACAATAAAAGTCCCTGAAGCATTAGTCCCGTATATGAATGGTCTGGAATTAATCAAAAGAGGATAAATTTGACATAACAAGATATTCAATAAGGAGTGGAAAATGACTGATAATTCTTATATTAAAATATCTCTTATTTTAATTATATTATTTACTGCTGTAAATCTGCGTGCAGATAATAATCTTAATGAAAATATATTGGGTTCATGGCGGTTTGATGAAAAAATATTAAATGCATTAAAAGTAACAACTCTTACATTTAAAACTGATAATAAATTTCTATACGTAATAGAAGAATCTGTAGGTGAAAATAAAGCTCTCTCAAACTCAGAAGGAACATATTCTATTAAGGATGATACTATTACTATGGAATATAAATCTTTTGAAGGCAGACCAATGCTCGATAAAGATAGCCAGTCAGAAACATTTTATATCCATATAACTAATAACTTGATGGGCTTTCCTGCTTATAAAATAGTTAAATCGAAAAATGATGCTTTAGGTGATACATATTTTACGAAAACAAATTCTTTTTCAAAGAACAGTAAATATGCATTTGAAGTAAAACAAACTACTGAAGAAACAATATTTTTGAAATCTGACAGTACTGTTTCGCTTGTCGATGAAATTTTGAGCACACAGAAGGGTATGGTTAAAAATAAAGAGAGTAAGGTTATTATAGAAAAAACAGGTAAATATAGAAAAGATAAAGATATAATAATCGTAACTTTCACAAAAAGCACTATAGATAATAAAACATCTCAAGACAATCCTGAAATTAAAAAATTTAAAATAGTTAAGGAAAAGAATATTGCTTTAATAAATCCATTTATTAAGGTAAAATGATGCTGGAGAAATATAAATGCCAATATATGAATATAGCAGATAAACATATGAAATCTTTACGTTATTTATATAAATATATTAAGAAATATCAAATATTGATTCTTGGTACAATAATATTTTCTCTTATTTTCAGTTTTCTAAGCGCTGCTTTCTTAAGTCTGATTCAACCGCTTTTTGATAGAATAATATTCTTTTCCAGAGTAGCAAATGCACCTCAATTTACAATAAACACGTCTTCAAAATCCGCAGCTTTGGTATGTTTGTTAAAATATATAAATAGTTATCTTGACTTTTCTGATCCTATAACAGGACTTATTCAAATTAGTGTATTTATTGCTGTTATTTCCCTGATAAAAGGATTATTTTATTTTTTACAGTACTATTTTTCTTCAATGACAGCTCTTTATACAGTTCGGAATCTTCGACAGGATTTATACAATCATTTATGGAAACTTGATCTGGAATATTTTTCTTTTGAGCATACAGGATCTTTATTATCACGATTTACTTTTGATCTTTTATCTATAGAACAGGCAATAAGCAAAGGGACTCGCGATCTTGTATTAAACCTGTTTCTTATAACAGTATTTCTTTATATCTTATTTGGACTTGATTGGAAACTAACTCTGGTTGTTCTTTTATTCGCACCTTTTATTATACTCCCTATTATTAAAATGGGGAATAAAATGCGAACTATTACAAAAAAAATTCAGAATAAAATGAGCGATATTACTGTTATTCTGCAGGAAACTATAACCGGAGTTCGTATAGTGCGTGCTTTTAACATGGAAGAAAGAGAGTTTGATAAATTTAAATATGAAAACAATGAATATCTTAATTTTACAAAAAAAGCTGCTCGTATTACATCTCTCCAGGTTCCTGTTGTTGAAACAATATTCACTTTAATTGCTATTGGTATTCTTGGATATGGAGCTTCACGCATAATAGAAGACCACCTGACAAGCGGTGAATTTTTTATGTATTTTGGCACGCTTCTTTCTTTAACCCCGCATATAGGAGTTGTCAGTCGTGTTTATGGTATTTTCCAGTCTGGTATAGCCGGTATGGAAAAAATAATATCAATACTGGAAACCGAACCTGCTGTATCCGATGACATAGAACCAATTGAACACACAATAGAAAAAGAAATTTCTTACAACAATATATATCTGTCATACGAACCTGAAAAACCTGTTCTGAAAAATCTGAACCTTATTATTAAAAAAGGTGAAATGATTGCAGTTGTTGGACCAAGTGGTGCTGGTAAAACCAGTATGGTGGATTTATTACCGCGTTTTTATAATCCAACACATGGGAATATACAAATTGATGGGATTGATATTCGTAAAATTTCCTTAAACTGTTTGAGAACTCAGATTGGAATTGTAACACAGGATACTTTTATGTTTCATGATACAATTGAAAATAACATCCGTTATGGTAAACCAGATGCAGCTCTTGATGAAATTAAGCAAGCAGCAGAAAAAGCTTTTGCACTGAATTATATAAATAAACTCTCTTTAGGATTTCAAACCGTTGTTGGTGAACGAGGGACACAGCTTTCTGGAGGCGAGCGGCAGCGGTTGTCCATTGCACGAGTTATATTAAAAAATCCACCGATTCTTATTTTAGATGAAGCAACTTCCAGCCTTGATTCAGAATCTGAGAAAGAGGTGCAAAAAGCTTTGAACTTTCTTTTTAATAACCGGACTACTATTGTTATAGCACATCGTCTTTCAACTATCCGTAATGCTCAAAGAATTATAATGCTTGATAAAGGGACTGTTCAGGATATTGGTACGCATGAGGAGCTTATGAAAAGGTCTCTTTTATATAAAGAACTTTATAATCTGCAGTTTATTAAGTAAAATATTAATTCCACATACTCCATTTTATTTCATTTATTTTCAATAGCTCATCTAATTTTAGTCTTACTTCTGTTATATCCGACGATTTTATTTTTATTAATTTATCTATTGATTTTATGATGTCTTTTATATTCCTTTCATAATCCTTTTTTACTTTAATTTCACGATTTAGCACAATGTCTATCTGTTCTATTATTTTATTCGCAGCTTTTCGTTCCTCTTGTGTTATATTCATATTAA
>JACRDZ010000133.1 GCA_016212735.1 Candidatus Firestoneibacteriota bacterium
AAATTGTTTATCTTGCTCTACGCTCCTATTATGAGCATGAAAAATTGTGATTTTTTCACCTTTTTCTTCTTCCTCTTTATTTACTATTCCTTTTCCAAAAGCAATAAGGTTACACTTAGGTATTTTTTCTCCAATAAAATTCTTGTCTCTATAACAAATAAAACAACACTTTACTGATTTATTAGTATCATCTTTGTCTTTTTCTTAATGTGTTGCTGGACCTTTTACACAAACCTGACAATCATTATTAACTTGATATTCTCTATATAATTTACTTGATTTAAAATAATTAATATTAAATTGTTTTTTCTCTGGATCACTTAAAATAGTTTTTGATTTATTACTTTTTTCTAATTCGAGTTTGTAAAACATGTCATCTGCTAATTTAAAAAAATTGTAGACTTTAAATTTAGCCTTAAGATCATTTTCTTTAAATTCTTTAAAACCTCTTATTGGCATCCAGGACATTAAGAAAGAGAATTGATTAAAATATGCTTTATGGATTTCATTTTCTATCTCAAGTTTTACATTCTGTAATTCATTTTCAATATTTTCGATGTTTGGAGCTAATAAAAGAAACTTTCCTCCTGCGGAGAAAAGATCACAAAATATTGGAAGAGCGAGCTTATGTAAAATTTTATGTATTGTAACTTCTGAAAATAGATAGATAAAAAATGAACGGGCTCTCAGTCTTTTGGAAACACCAGTGCCATCTCTGTTAGTTATTTGAAAAATATAATCTTGAATTCCAGAAAAATCGCCACCTATGAGATAAAACTCATTATTCCAGCTAAATCTCTTTCCTTTTGCAATAGAAATCATATGTCTTTTATATAAACAGGCAGCAAATGCCGCAGTTGATCTAGAGTGATCATAAAGAGAAACATCTGAAATACCTTTTTCATACCTTGTATCACTTGGAACTGACCACATATATTTTTGAAGTATATTTAGCCATTTAGTAAAAACATTTTCGATTTTATTAAATTTAGAAAAATCAGGGATAGCGTTTTCGAATCCTTTAATTGCATCATCAATTTCTTTATCAGTTAAAATAGTGATTGAGCCAGGATATGCATTTAACGGAGAAAACGGAGCAAAATTATATTTACCAAAATTATGCTCTTTTTGTTTTAGGTCAAGGTTTATATATGAAAAAATTGAGTCTAAAGGTAAGGTTCTATTAGCAAAAGCATTTTCAGTATCTCTTTCTTTGCAAGAATAGCTATCTGCTCTTTTAATAAGTTTAATTAATTTCCATATTTTTGTTTTTTCTCTTGAAGTTTTATCTTTAAAGAATTCATCTTTTATTACCACTGTTTTGCTAATTTTAGTATCATGATATCTCACTAATATTTTTATTATGTTAATATCATAAAGTTTATCATTTTTTAACTTAGTTAAATTGTTTTCAATGAATTTAGCTGATGCAGCTTCATGGCCATCATTATATTTATATTTATCATCTCCTCGATGCAATAACTTCCCCACATCATGCAACAACGCTCCAAGTATCACCGAGTTATATTCTTTTTCATTAAATTCATTCATACTTTACCTTATAAATTTATTCTATAACATCACCGATTGCTGATATTGAGTTAGACTATCAAGTAAAATACTTGCACCTCTGATTTCACGTAATTTATTTGTACCAAAAATATAATTATGTATTCCGCTAATATCGATTAATACCAAATATTTCCAATCCAATTTTCACCTCATTGATTTCGAAATAATATTTTATGATATTTAGATTTAAGAAAACATATTTTATTAATTTTAAATTATTAGTGGTAGTAAACATAAAGAGAAGCTTAAAAATTTTAATTAAGATACATTATTATATAGCGTTTTGTCAAGATTTTTATGAATATTTTATCATAATCTATCACCTATTGTATTAACCTTAATTTGTTAATACAGAAAACCAAGACTTCATTCGATGTTATATCTTCCATACATTTATGAGTATTGATTGGACATTCTTGTGTACCGTGTAAACTGCATGGTCTACAATGTAAATTTTTTTCAATAATTACGTCGTCTTTTCCATAAGGCCAGAAACCGAATTCTAGAACTGTTGGTCCAAAAATAGCTATTACAGGTATATTCGCTGATTTCGCAAGATGCATAATACCTGTATCTCCTGTAATAAGAAAACGTAAATGTTTTAAAAGTTCGAAAGTTTCCAGGAGATTAAGTTCCTCGCATGCTGAAACGGCTTTTTCTCCTATACCATCAGCAATTTCAGAAACAACATCAATGTCACTGTTTCCTCCAAAAATAATTATTCTTATATTGAATTGTTTTTTTAATTGATGCCCTAATTCAATAAATTTATCAATAGGCCAGCGTTTTGTGAAATATTTTGCTCCAGGATTGAATCCTATTAAAATTTCATTTTTTTCAAGTTTTAAATTATTGAGCCACAATTTTATTTTGTTTTCAATTTGAGGAGTAGAATATATTTCAGGTAAAGGGAGATGGGAAAAAGATTTAATAGATTTATCTATTAGAGATAAAGTTTTAAAATAGCGTTCGACAACATGTGTTTTATTTTTAAAAAGATTAATTTTAAACTCAGTCAGCAATATTCGTTTAAAAATGTCTTTTTTATAAGTAATTTTTTTGCAGTTAAATAGTAATTGTTTTATTATAAAACTTCTTAAATTGGAGTGTAAGTCTATTATCAAATCATAATTGTTGTTTTTAAGTTTGCTCACACATGACATGAGCTCTAAAAAAGAACCGGAAGATATTGTGAAAACCTGATTTATCATAGGATGATACTCTATAAGATTGCTAAAATACTCCCTGGTTATAAAATCTATCCTTGCTTCAGGAAATTTTTGCTTAATAAAACGTATCATAGGCGTTGTAAGAATTATATCTCCAATAGAACTAAAACGTATAATAAGTATTCTTTTATATGTTAAATTTGCCATATATGACCTATTTTTCCCTGGTCTTTTTTGTTTTCCATCGTCTGTGCACCCAGAACCATTGTTCTGGATAACGGCGTATATACATTTCTAAAATATTTGACCATAGTAATGTATTGAATAAAACATCATTATCTTTATTTTCTGTTTTTATAAATTTCAGCGGTTTTTCAACAATCAGTCTGAATTTACCAGGCTCATCTCGAAGCAGAAAAGACATTATTACAGGAGATTCTGTTTTTCTATAGAGAACAGCCGGACCGCGAGCAGTTGAAGCTGGACGACCAAAAAAATTAACAAATATACCATTAGCTCCAGCATCCTGATCCGCTATAACACCAAGAATATGATTATTTTTTAAAGCTTTAAGACTTTTACGGTTTGCTTCTTTATGAGGTATGATATTAATATTTTTATTTGTACGCTGTGCAAGAACAAAAGTATTGACAAGAGAATTAGACTGTCTTCTGGCAATAACGCTTAGATCAAAACCATATAGAGTATATAAAGCTCCTAATAACTCCCAATTACCTAAATGACCTGTAATATTAATTACACCCTTCCCTTCTTTTAAAGCATTTTCAAAATGATGAATTCCCTCTACGATAACGTTTTTTTCTAAAAAACTCTTATCAAATTTAGGAAGATAAAGAAATTCCACACCTATATATGCAATATTTATAAAATTTTGCGATATAATTTTTTCGATTTCTTCAGGGCTCTTTTCATTACCGAAAGATTTAATGAGATTATCTCTGGCAATATTGCAGTGCTTTTTATCTATATTATAACTAAGATTACCAAGTTTTTTTGCAAATTTATAGGATTTTTCAAGTGTATTTCGTTCTACATAATTAGAAATATATTTTATAAATCCATATTCAAGATAATGCAATAAACTCACTTATTTTCTCCCTAAATTTATCTTCTTCGTTTACTTTCATTTCAGATTCAACTATGTATACAGGGATAGAAAGCGGAATAAATTTTACAGCATCTTTTTCTGTAATCAAAATAATTTCACAGCCATATTCCAGAGCTTTCTTTTCGATTTCTTTGAAGTCTTTTATATTATAATGATAATGGTCAGGATAATATATTGATTTTACTTCCATATTTAAAAATTTTTGAACCGTTTGTTTGAAATATTCAGGATGCGCAATCCCTGAAACAACAAGTACAGATTTTTTTCTTATCTCTTCAATATTTATGCTATTGTCGCCCAAAAGACTTTTTATTTTAACCAGACGATATTGCGCAGTAAATATATCAATTTCTGGATTAATATCCTGTATCTTATCAATTAGAAATTTATATTCATCAACCATATTAACATTGGTAATAATTATTATATTACATTTTTTCAAAACATCCAGTGATTGTCGTAATATCCCGCATGGAAAAAGTTTATAATTTCCAAAAGGGCATTTTGCATCTATTAATACTATATTAATTTTTGCCCGGAGTTTTCTTTGCTGAAATCCATCATCAAGTATTATTAATCTGGCATTGAATTTACATTGTGCAATAAGAGCAGTAAAGGCTCTATTTTTACCAATGAGTACTTTAATCCCGGGAAATTTTTTTGCCAGCAAATATGGCTCATCTCCAGCTTCTTCAGGAGAAAGCATAATTTTATTCCCATCGCTTACCAATGCCCATGTTTTTTTATTTTTACTTTTATATCCTCTTGAAAGAATAGCTATATCAGATATTTTATTCTGTAAAATCCGAGTTAATGAAATACATAAACTGGTTTTACCTGTTCCCCCCATAGTAATATTTCCTATACTTAAAACAGGTATATCTATCTTCGTTGTTTTTAAGTAACCAGAATTGTATAAAGATTCACGTATTTTTAGAACTATTGCATATAAAATTGATAGTAGTTCTAAAAAACGAATTATAATTATATCAAATAAATTCAAACTCTTTTCTTTATATAATTTTTCGAAATAATTTTGCAGGTTTTTCATTAAAGCTATCCATTTTACATAAAAGAACGAATTTCATTAAGAGTTCTTTTTGATGCTCCTTTTTTTTCATTTACAGCTTTATAAGCTTTTTCACCGTCTGTTTTGGCTTTGATAGGATTTGCTATATATTCTATTAAGATTTGTTTTATATCAAATCCATTTTTAACACATTTCCCTCCGCCGCTTTCTATAAGAATATGAGCTATATCTGAAACATTGCTTGTATATGTACCGAATATTACCGGACATGCTAAAAGAGCTGGTTCAATAAGATTATGCCCGCCATAGTTTTGTAATGTACCTCCGACAAAAGAGACATTTGCAATAGCATAATAAGATAATAGTTGTCCAAGAAGGTCAAGTATAAAAATACTAGGTTCTTGGCTGATAGCTGATGGCTGATAGCTGATGGCTGATAGTTTTTTACAATTAATACCTTTTTTATCGATAATTTTAATAATCTCACCTGTACGATTTATATGTCTTGGAGCAATAATAAGTTTACATGACACTATTTTTTTTATTTCTAAAAATACTTCAATAATAATTTCTTCTTCACCAGGACGTGTACTACCTGCAACCCATAAAAAATCCTCTTTGCTTAATCCGAGATTTTGTCTTATCTTCTGTCTTTCGGAAAAAGGGATATCTATTTCTACATCAAATTTAGTTTGTCCGCAAATGGCTATTTTATTTTTCTCTATTCCTAATTTAAGGAAATTATTTTTTTCTTTTTCGTTTTGTACACAGTATTTATCAATACAGTTTAATACAATATCAAAAAATTTATTGAATTGAAGATAATATTTTATGCTTTTATCAGTTATTCTGCCGTTAATTATGCATAAATTAATATTTTTCTTTTTTGCTTCTGTAATCATATTAGGCCATAGTTCTGTTTCAGCAATTAATATGATTTTTGGATTAAAAAAGTTTAAAGTTCTATTTACTATAAAAGATATATCCAGAGGAGCATATATAACAAAAGCTGAATCACCAAATTTCTTGCAAGCTTTTGTATATCCAGCATCTGTAATAGTTGATATTAATATTTTATATTGAGAATAGTTTTTTTGTAACTCTATAATAAAATTTTGAATAGCATTAATTTCTCCTAATGAAGCCACATGAATCCACACAACATTAGCATTTTTTAGACTCTTTCTCCAGTTTTGAGGATAAAAAGACAACCTTACAAAAAATCCTTTTCTGGATTTTTTGAAAAACAGGAAAAATGGGAAACCTGCAATAAGAAAAATACAACCTAATATATTATATAAAACAAAAAAAACATTTTTTTTCAAATTAAAAATCCTTTAAAACAAAAAAGGCAGACCGCAATGATCTGCCTTTAATTTATAATCTATATATTCTTTGCTTTATATTTTGCTCCAATTAAAATACAACTCCTACACTAGCAGTGTGGTAGTCCGTAACATCTGTACCATACATTATATATTGTGCACTAAAAAACCATAATCCGTTTACTGTAAGTCCATAAGTAGGGAATCCCTGATTTTCTCCAACACGAAATCCTAACCCAAGGAAATCACGCCATAGTGTAAATTTTGTTTCCAGTCCAATATGAGTTTTGTCAGCAAAATCTGTATTATCACGTGCTCCGCCATTTAGATTATCCAGATCAAAAGCTAAAGTCATATCCATAGCTTTAGAATCTTTCATACCCATAAGCTTAAGCGGTTTAAGTGCTGTCCCAATTCTCAAATTAGTAGGAAAATCCTCATCATTAGTATCATATGTAGTGTTCCCTTTTGTTTTTGTTTTATATGTTATTTTTGTAACACCTATATCCTGAATATTTAATCCAAGGTTAAGATAATCATTTACTTTAATAATCGTACCTAAGTCCATACCAATTCCTGTTCCAATAGGTATTTCATCTGTACTTGTCGGGACAAGCTTTTTATTATTTGAAGCGCTGCTAGCAATATCAAGAATAGTTAAAGGATCATTTTCATTGTTAAATTTTCCTCTATATAAGTATTTCATATTTATTCCAAGATTAAGGTCGCGATCAGTATTATCCCCATCACTAATAAATTCCGGAACAGGAATTAATTCTTTTATTGTAAAAGCCTGAGTTACTACAGGAGATATATCAGCAGTAATATTATATGCAATTTTATCATCAATTATGCTGTAAGCTCCAAAAAATTTTGTCTGACTCATTGCACTTTTAACAATGTATGCACGCGTAAGAGCATTAATATATACACCCATACCAAATTTCCATGGACGGATAGAAAATCCTGTGTAAATATCTGAGCCTCCTTCAACAAGTTTACTTGATATATCGTCAATTACTTTCATCAGGTCTTTTGTTGATGCGTTATTTGCATCAGGATTCTTATCATTCTGAGAAGCATCAATAGCATCTTTTGCATCTCCAATAGTTCCTTTTCCCTGTGATGCTTCTATTAATTCTTTTTGAATGTCATCACTGATTCTGGGTGTCACTTCAAAAGTAAGATCCCATGATTTTACCAGTGCAAGACTTGCCGGATTCCAATTACGTGCATTATAATCATCTCCAACAGCAACAAAAGCTCCACCCATTGACATAGGTCTCATACCACGATAAAAAATATTTTCTGCGCACCATGAAACTGTGGATATAAGCATTACATACATACATGCTGCGAACACCCACAACATCGTTTTTCTATTTATCATGCTTAATCTCCTCTTTTTTTATTCTATTTCTTTACTGAAACCATATTTTTCTGCGCTTCCTGCAAGACTCGAATCAAATTTGCTAATATTATTTTTTATTTTTTCTATTGTATCTTTCAAACTTGGGAAGGTAGTATCAAAGATATTTCCACCTTCTTCAAAAGCGCGTATAAAATGATAAATAGCATTATTAACTTTTTTACCTGGAATAGGATGTGCTGGGTCGTCAGTATTTGGTAATTTTGTTGTAAGATGTGTATCTACTCTCAAATCTATGTTGTATCCACTCGCTGTTGTAGCTACTATTTTATATTTTCTTCCTGTTAAAAGATATAAAGCATTTAAAATAGCGGTACAGGATTTTTTTACGTCAGATTCTAAATCAGAACCATTTTCTCCATTAATATCTTCAATATCTGTTATTCCATCCTTATTGTTATCTTTATACGGTAAGTTAATATTATATTTTTTGT
>JACRDZ010000132.1 GCA_016212735.1 Candidatus Firestoneibacteriota bacterium
GCAGGGTATTCTTGGCACTTCCAGATAAAAAAACCCTCCGCACCTATTAAAAAATGCAGAGGGTTTTTTAAGTTATAATTTATTATGGCGCTACAAAACTTAGCAATTTTCTGCCATCAATCATCCAGAACTTTCCATCCTTATACATTCCAATAGGTTCATCATTACCTGTATATGATTTTATTACTGCACCTGATGAAGGATCTATTTTTTTAATATTATCACCTGTAACCCATAAATATGTGCCGTCATAACTCAATCTCCATGGAGCACCATCTTCACCTGTATCGAAAATAAATGGAGATGTAGGTATTTGATTTAGGTTTGCTGGATTAAATTTAACTATACCAGATTTCTGCCATACTGAATTACTATAATATTCAATTCCTAAATACATGTTTGTTCCATCACTTGCAATACCGCCAATTCCATAATTATTATAACTGGAAAAATCAATTGGTATTTTACTTAATATATTTCCGGGTTTGGACAAATTCACTGAAAACACTCCAATTTTACCACTATAAGAAGCAGAGTCATAATAGTTACCTGATGCCCATAAGTTATTATTATGCCAAACCATCTGGCTAATCCACTCGATTACATTACTATTATTACTATAATCTTTTATTCCTGAATAAGTGGTTATAATCACACCTGTTGAAGGATTTATCTTAAATATTCTTATCTGTGTAGTACTATAATTATTATTCTGGAGTTCCTTGCGTAAATAAATATTCCCATCTGAGCCAAATGCTGCATGATCGTTCCAGTCTCTATTTCCCCATACTATATTTGCGTCAAGAACTGCTGCCTGATTAAAATATATTCCGCCATCTATTCCTGGAATCTTATTTGGAAATATTCCATTAAATGTCCAATCCGGTAAATCGCTTTTATTCTGGACATCTACATCTATAACATCATTATCTGTGTGAACATATACAGGATGTTCCAATTCCTGCGACTTTGGTCCATTTATTGGCAATTCATAATCCATTGCTGGTAAATCTGTTCTGTCAAGTGGATTGGTAAAAAATTTTGCTGCATTAAATACTATAGAAAAATCCTTATCTCCTGATTCCGCGTCTCTAACTGATAAGGTAATAGTTGTTGAACCGTTTGATAATGTTTCCGTGAAAGTATAAAAAGATTTATCTACTTTAGATTCATAAGTTACCTGTCCTTCGAGAATCATTTTAACTGCATCAAAACCATTCTTTGCATTATTATTATCTTCTACACTAAAGGAAGTTTCTGGATAATCGCTATCATGGAATTGTAGTCCATTATCCTTTGGATCTTTAGTTGGGACTAAATAATTTCCCGATTGTGTATATCCCCATTCATTAAAGATAAAAAGATAAGCTGCTTTTACTTTTTCTACTAATTCTTTTAATGCAGTATGGGCAGTATTCATTTTTGTTTGTCCATCAGATTTAAGTGTAAAGAATTTTGCTGCATCTAAAGTTGAAGTTAACCCTCCTGATGGGCCATTAATTGCGCTCAATGGATCTGCTTCAATAATATTGTAATCAACATCAAGATTATAAGCTGTTGTAATATTTAATATTGACTTAATCCCGCATAATAAACCATCTAATGCGTAGAACTCCCCATCATCCAACTCAGTATTTTTATTCTCTGCATCATCTGTCATAGCTGGTGTTACTGTAAAAGTATATCCTGTATTTTCAACTACTCTTAACATTTTAATCATATCATTTATAACAGTTAAAATTTTAGTATCTATAACCGTCTGCATTTCAGAAATTGTTGGCGCATCAGTTGGAATAGAACGTTTCAAACTTATTTTTGCTTTTTTAAGAAAAGATTGTTTATTCTTTGGAAGTTTATTCATTAGTATATTAAATTGTGCAATGAGATTTTGTTTATGTTCCTGAGAATTTAGAGATAGCATTTTTTTTGCAATACGTTTTGGCATAAGCGCTGTTGTTGTTCCAATCGTATTGATAAATACATTTTTCGATCCGGATTTAGCTTTTATTACCCACCCTGAGCTATTAGTAGAGGCTTCCCCTAATGTAACTACCTTACCATCACCAGCACCACCAATATCCCAGCCATCAACTCCTCCCCAGACATCATAAGCATCATTATCATTACCTGAAGAAGCTTTTATAGCATCAAAAGTAACCTGGCTGAAAGGCGGTACATAAACAATATAATAAGTATAAGAACCAGAATATGTATATGGAGATACTGAATTATTGGTTGTCAGTTTGGTATATCCGCTTTTTACTGGATCTCTATTGTAATCATAATCATTTGTTCCATATACTTCAAAAGTATTAGTTAATGCGCCATATATAATCTGTTCTACTGTTGGCGCATACCCGCCCCATTTTTCAATAATATTTACAATATCAGGATCTTCAATAAGCATTATACCTTTTGTAATTGCAAATCCAAAATTAGCATCTTTATTAGCAGGATCAATACTATATGCCAATTCAAATTTCTGTTTTGCTGTAGGTATGTCCTGAGCTTCTAACGCATCTTTTGCTTCTTGAATAAGTGCAGATACATCTGTTGAGTCTTCTGAATTTAATGTTGTTGCAGATGCTTGATTGCTATCACCGGAAGTATTACCAACAGCATCATAAGCTTTTACAGTATATGCATATGTTGTAGCTGGTGTAAGACCTGTATCAACAAAACTATTTGCTGAAGATGAATTTACTTGATTCCCATTTCTGAAAATATAATATCCAGTCACTCCTACATCATCTGTTGATGCATCCCAGGTAAGATTTATTTCTGATGAATTTATTGCTGCAGCTTTAAGATTCACCGGTGTTGTTGGCGGTGATGTATCTTTTTTTGTTGGGTTATCAGTTTTATTATCACTTACAGTACCACAAGACAAAGCTAAAACTAGAAACATGAAAACAAAAATATAAAAAATAGTTCTAAATCTCGTATTCATTATTTTGCCTCCTTTAAATTGGGAAAGTCGAAAATTTAATATTATATGTTAAACCATATATTAATAAGGTTGTCAAGGAATTTAATGAAAGATTCAGTTATTTATAAAACTTTTCTTTTGCTGAAGCCATTTGATTTAACTTTTCGGCAGGTGTGTAACGCATCCCGTATTTATTTTCAAGATTTTTTAATTTATCGTAAATTTTACCTGATCCTATTGTATCAGCATATTTAAGGATTCCACCTCTCGAAGCAGGGAATCCTGTCCCCATTATCATTGCCAGATCAAGTTCTCCGGGGCTGCTTACAATTTGTTCTTCAAGACAGCGAACTGCTTCATTTATCATTACCAGGAGCATTCGTTCTAATACATCTTCTTCTTTTAATTCTGACTTCCCTTTGTTCTGCCGTATTTGATCAGCATAATTTTCATCAGGTGATTTATTTTTACCTGAATGGTAATAAAATCCCTTGCCAATTTTTTTACCAAAACGTTTATCTTCATAAATCTTATTTAACGAATCAGATACTTTCATTCTTGAACCAAATGCATTTTCCATTATTAAAGCTACTTTATGTCCAACATCAATTCCTATTTCATCCATCAATTCCAGAGGCCCCATCGGCAGACCGAAATTTCTGGCAGATTTATCTATTGTTTCTATTGAGACACCTTCATCCAGCAGTTTTCCTGCTTCATTTAAATAAGGCATTAATATTCGATTTACAAGAAAACCTTCTTTATCTTTAACAATAACAGGAACTTTCCCGATGCTTAAAGCAAAACATACTGCGGTATTTACTGTACATTCATCTGTTTTATCACCCTTTATTATTTCAATAAGAGGCATAAGATGAACAGGATTAAAGAAGTGCAGACCAACAAATCTTTCAGGATGTTTGAGAACAACACTCATTTTACTAATAGATAATGAAGAAGTATTTGATGCTATTATTGAATTCTTATCTATTTTATTTTCCAATTCATTAAAAACTTTTTTCTTAATTTCCATATCTTCAACAACTGCTTCAATTACCATATCAAGTTTATTATATCCTGAATAATCCAGTGTAGGAGAAATATTCATCATATTATTTTTTGCCTGCTCTATAGTTATTTTTCTGCGTTTTATTGCTCCGTCATAAACTTTCCATGCAGCTTTAAGTCCTGCAATAATCGCTTCTTTTTTGATGTCTTTCATTCTTACATCTATGGCTTTATTACTGAGAAGCTGAGCAATCCCGCCTCCCATAACACCTGCACCCAATACGCCTACTTTTTTAATTGATTTTGCTGTTTCTTTTCTGCCTGATTTTTTTGCATTTTCATTCCAGAAATATATATCAATAAGATTTTTGCACACATGTGTAACAGCAAGGTCTCCAAGTGCTTCAGATTCAATCTCAAAAGCTCTTTCAAGTGATGAATTTAATCCTTTTCGTATAACATCTAAAGCTTTCAATGGAGCAGGATAATGTCCGCCTGTTTTCTGCAAGATAAGGTTGCGAGATTTCGAAAAAATAAGAGATTGGCCAAAAATATTTCCTTCAAGTAAAAAATTACCTTTTGTTTTTATTTTACGTTTTTCAATAACCTTTTTATATCCATCATGAGTTAATACTTCCTGCATAAATTTTTTTGCAAATTCTCTCAAAAGTGTTTCTGGAACAATTTTATCAACAAGTCCGAGTTTTAAGGCCTTTTTAGCATCAATTATTTTACCGGTAAGAATCATATCAAGAGACTGTCGTATGCCTATCAATCGTGGAAGAGTCTGAGTCCCTCCAAAACCAGGCAAAATGCCGAGATTAACTTCTGGCAAACCAAGTTTGGTTGTACTATTATCTGTAGCTAATCTATAAGAACAGAATAATGCAAGTTCAAGTCCTCCTCCAAGACAGGCTCCGTTAATAGCTGCTAATGATGGGACTGGCAGGTTATCCAATACAGAAAGTATTTCTTTCCCTTGCTGCGCCAATTTTTTCCCTTCCTGCTTGTCATTAATTTCATAAATAACAGATATGTCCGCACCTGCAATAAATATATTTTTTTTATTGCTTATAATTACCAGACCCTTCATGTTCTTATCTTCAAGAAGTGTATTTAAAACCTGTTCCAGCTCTTTTAATACCAGCGGATTTAATACATTTACTTTTTTGTCAGGTGTATCAAATACAAGGAAGTATATTCCATCAGGTTCTATTTCTATTCTAAATGCTGAATCCATGATTTTACCCTCTTTTCGCAAGCTCTTAGCTTCTTTCAAACAGAAGTGCTGCACCCTGTCCTCCTCCGATACAGAGACTTGCCAGACCAAGGGAGATATTTCTTCTTTTCATTTCTTTAAGAAGTGTAAGAACCATACGCGTTCCAGTTGCACCAACAGGATGCCCAATTGCTATTGCTCCACCGTTTACATTTAGTATATCTCTGTTTATTTCACCTATTGTTTCGGAATTCCCAAAATTAATTTTAAAAAATTCTTTTGAACTGAATGCTGTTTCACAAGCAAGAACCTGTGCAGCAAATGCTTCGTTAATTTCTATAAGTTCTACATCTTTCAATTTTAAATTAATTTTCTTAAATAGTTTATATGTAGAAAATACAGGACCCAATCCCATTCTTTTTGGGTCCAATCCTGCATAAGCATAGGATTTAAGAGTTCCCAGAATATCAAGTCCAAGTGAAAGTGCTTTTTCGCGTGTTGTAACAATAACCATGCATGCCCCATCATTAATCGGGCAGGAATTGCCAACAGTAACAGTTCCATTTTCTTTATCAAATACAAGTTTAAGCTTACTTAAAGATTCCATATTTGTATCTTCACGCGCACAGGTATCTTTGTCTATAACTTCTTTATATTGAGGTGAAACATATATAGTCATAATTTCTTCATGCATTCTTCCTTCTTTAATTGCTGAAATTGTTTTTTTATGACTCCATAAAGCGAATTCATCCTGAGCTTTGCGTGATATTTTAAATTCTTTTGCAAGAATTTCTGCTGTTTGCCCCATGTTAAGCCTGCTGTATGGGTCTGACAGTCCAACAACAATACCTATAACAGGGATCAGATCCATTGGCCTTATTCGAATTAGTTGTTTGATTTTATCCTTAGTTGTCTTAGCACGCATAATTTCTGAAAACTTTTCTTTAAGTTCTTTTCGCAGATAAAAAGGTATATTGCTCATTGATTCGGTTCCTCCTGCGATAATAAGTTCTGCAGCACCTGCTTGAATTTTTTCGTATGCGCTTGTGATTGCCTGCATTCCTGAAGAACAGTTGCGATGAACTGTAAACGAAGGAATATCATATGGTAATCCTGCAGTAAGTGCAATTATTCTTGCTATATTCATAGCTTCAGGAGGATTAGCTACATTACCAATTATTATTTCATCAATAACATCTGTCCCTATATTTGTACGATATAAAAGCTCTTTTAGAACAACAGCCCCAAGTTCATACGCAGACATTTCTTTGAAATATGTGCCAGCTTTTACAAATGGAGACCTAATCCCGCCTGCTATAACAATTTCTTTCATTGGTGTACTCCTTTTTATTTCTTAGGACGTAAATCCAGAAGTCTTTCTTCTTTTAATTTAGTATCCATTCCGAGACGATGAAGCATATCTTCTAATGTTGTAATAATAATCTGGTTAGGATGTACTTCAGTTTCATCAACAAATTTTTCATTCAATTTATTTTTTAAATTTTCTTCATTAATACCAGATTTTACTGCTAAATATAATAACAATTCATCCAGATCAAAAGGATCATCATTTTTTTTCTTTATTACAATCTGCCATTCTTCAATGCTGTGATTTTCACTTAAAATTTGCATAAATACGTTTAAATTAACAAGTGTTCCTTTTATTTTAGATATGCTTATATCTTTAATATTTGATACACGGGAAATATTTGTAGATATTCTAGGCATTGTTCTTTTGCATTGCGGACAGGGTTCGTAAGTGACCCCGCCTTCCACAATATCTCCAGTACGATATCTCAGTACGCAGCTGCCGCGTCCGTCTATGCATGTGTAAACAAGTTCTCCTGTTTCACCGGGAGAAAGAACTTCCCCTGTTTCCGGATTAATTATTTCAAATATTTCCATGTCAGGATATGTATGAAATCCTGTTGATAGTTCTCCAGGGCATTCTATCCAGCATTTGCGCGCTTCAGTAAATCCAAGAACAGACACAACAACAGGATTTTTTCCTCCCATATTATTTAATATTTTTTGTATATTGATTTTTAATGCTTGAGATACTTTGTCTCCTCCTAAAGCGACCTGTTTTATAAAGCTGAAATCATGTCCTTCTTTTTCTGCCTGTCTGAGTATGTGATAGATATATCCTGGGATACCTACTAAAAGAGTTGGTTTAAACTTCTCTATTGCCTGTATATTCCCGCCTGTACCTGCAACTTTACCTCCTCCAGTACTTAAAATTAGTATTCCGCCTGCCCATCCGCAATATACTACCTGCCAGAAAGCTAAATGAGGTGCATATGGAAACATGTTTAAGGCTCTATCATTTGCAGGATTAAGGTTTAATATTTTTACCAATCTTTCTCCAATAATATGCAGCAATTCTATATCATAAAGCGAGCATGCAAATGCAGTTGGCAATGCTGTTCTTCCTGTTGTAAAAAAAAGCGATAAAGGCCTATATTCCTTATCAAGTTCACGTCTTATATATTCATCACCTTTAATTATTTTATCTCCTAAAATCTGTAATTTTCTTGAGAGAGGAAGATATTTCTTTAAACTTGTTTCATCTGGTTGCAATATAATTGATCTATATTTATGCGGATTTTCAATTGTCGGGGCGATATCATCTTTTGTTGTAAATGGAATATGATGTAAATCCTCCATTATTTTTATCTTTTCTGCAAGGATTTTATTATCAGTAAAGAGTTTTTTATAATAAGGACTGTAAGGTAATAATTGAGTTGTTAGAAAATATCGCAAACGCTCTTCCTGCAGTTTAACAATTTCTTTTTTGTTTAATCTGTCCCAATTGTTAACCACATTCAATTTTTGCATAATACTTACTCCTCTATTATAATTATTAACATTCAAAATATACAATGTCAAAGATACAAAATTTATTATTTATTATAATAAAAAACTTGAATTATTTAACTTTTCTGATATAAATAAAACATGACAAAAAAAACAGTTATAGTTGATATGAGCGGAGGTGTTGATAGTTCAACAGCATGTTTTTTGCTGCAAAGAGAGGGATACAGGGTAATTGGGGTTACGTTAAAACTCTGGGAATCTCAATGTGATGATAGTGTTTTTAATAAAAAAAGCTGCTGCGGAGCGGATGATCTTACAGATGCGAGGAAAATTGCAAGTCAATTGAAAATACCTTATTATGTGTTAAACTGTGAAAAAGAATTCAAAGATAATATAATAGAGCATTTCTGCGATGAATATTTAAAAGGCAGAACTCCAAGCCCATGTATTCTCTGTAATCAAAAAATTAAATTTGATGTACTTCTAAGAAGAGCGCAGAAAGAATTTAAAGCAGATTATATTGCAACTGGACATTATGCGCAAATTGTATACAATAAAATAAATAAAGAATATGAATTGCATAAAGGTCATGACAAAGATAAGGATCAGTCTTATTTCCTTTGGGGATTAACACAGAGAATAATGCCATATCTGCTTTTCCCTATTGGTAAATATAATAAATCTGAAATTCGTAAAATAGCTTTAGATGCTGGACTTGTTGTCGCTTCAAAAAAAGAAAGCCAGGAGATATGTTTTATTCCAGATGGAAATTATGGTAAATTCCTTTTAAATTATAAAAAAATTAAAACTATTCCTGGAAATATTATTGATGTAGATGGGAAACACCTTGGTACACATCAAGGATTGCATTTCTATACTATTGGACAACGCAAAGGTTTAGGTATCTCTTCTCCATCTCCATTATACGTTATAAGCATAGATTTACATGGTAATATTTTAGTAGTAGGAAAAGAGAAATCTCTTTATAATAATAGACTTATCGCAGAAAACATAATCTGGTGTACAGAAAAACCTTTTGAAGAACCTATTACAATAAAAGCTAAAATTCGTTCACGCGGACCTGAAGCAGATGCAATGCTTCATCCGCATGGCAGAGATAAAGCAGAATTATTTTTTTTATCTTCACAGAGAGCTATTACTTCTGGACAAGCAGTTGTATTTTATGATAAAAGTAAAGTAATTGGAGGAGGATGGATCATATGAAAGTATATCTTGATAATGCAGCAACATCTTTTCCAAAACCGGAGGAAGTATACCGAGCTGTCGATTTATGTTTGAGATATAAATGCGGAAATCCAGGCAGATCCGGGCATAAAATGGCTCTTGAAGCAAGCAGAATAATATTTAAAACACGGGATAAAATCGCAGAATTTTTTGGGATTGATGATTCTGCACAGGTTATTTTTACTTCCAGTGCAACAGAAGCATTAAATTTAGGGATTAAAGGTCTTTTAAAAAAAGGTGATCATGTAATTACATCTACTATGGAGCATAACTCAGTTTTGAGACCATTGCACCGTCTGGAAAAAGAAGGAATAATATCTGTTTCGCGTGTGAAATCGAATATAGAAGGATATATCTCACAGGAAATGATCTCTAAAAAAATTAAACCAGAAACAAAGCTCGTTGTAATTACTCATGCTTCCAACATTGTGGGAACAATTAATCCAATCATGGAAATTGGAACATTGTCTAGAAATAAAAATATCATTTTTATGGTTGATGCAGCACAAACTGCAGGTGCTCTTCCAATAAATGTTAAAGAAGATAATATTGATCTTCTTGCAGCTCCAGGGCATAAAAGTCTTCTTGGCCCTCAGGGAACAGGTTTTTTATATATTAAAAAAGGTTTGAAAATACTTCCTTTAAAAGAAGGAGGAACAGGCAGTCAATCTCATGAGGAAAACCAACCTGCTATTCTGCCTGAACGTTATGAAGCAGGTACTTTGAATACACCTGGAATTGCTGGACTTGGAGCAGCAGTGTCTTTTTTGCAAAAAATCAGAGTGGAAAATATAAGGAAATATGAAATGGAATTAACAGAATATCTTCTTCTTCAGCTTAAAGAAATACCAGGTATCCATATTTACGGACCAAATAATGCAGTTTTGCAAATGCCTGTTGTTTCTTTTGAAGTTAATAATATCGATTCCGCAGAATTGGGTTCAATATTAAGTGAAAAATACAATATAATGACACGCGTTGGCTTGCACTGTGCCCCACAAGCTCATAAAACTATAAAAACATATCCACGCGGAACTTTAAGACTAAGCCCTGGATATTATAATACACAGAAAGAAATAGATTATACTATTGATTGTATTAAGAAAATAATTCTTAAAAAGGTATAAATAAATATGGATATCAAATATACAACTCACAATATAACCTCGCAGGAAGATAAACCTGAAAAACTCAGGGATGTTTTCTCTGGTGATTTTATCTCTGAACAAGCTTTTAAACAAGAGCCTGATACAGGAGGTGCGGATAAAAATCAGGAAATCAAAACTGCTAAAATATCAAAAATCCATTTTGATATTCTGCCTCTGGAACTGGAAAGATATTTAGATCAGTATGTTATTAAACAACATGAAGCAAAAGAAGTTCTTTCTACAAAAATCTGTACTCATTTTCACAGAGTAAAATCTAAAACCTTAAAAACATTTCCTGGCAGTATTAAAAACAATATATTAATGCTGGGGCCTACAGGTATAGGGAAAACATATATTGTAAAACTTATTGCGGATAAAATAGGTGTTCCTTTTGTTAAAAGTGATGCAACGAAATTCAGTGAAACAGGATATGTTGGAAGAGATGTTGAAGACCTTATACGCGAGTTGATACATGAAGCAGGAGGAGATATTGAATTAGCTGAACATGGTATTGTATATATTGATGAAATAGATAAAATTGCATCTGCAGGTTATACTTATGGTCCTGATGTTTCACGTACTGGAGTTCAGCGCAATCTTCTTAAGCTTATGGAAGAAACAGAAGTTGATTTAAAATCACCAACTGATTTGACTTCTCAAATGGAAATGGCTCTTAAGTTCCAGAAAACAGGTAAAATTGAAAGAAAAAGAATAAATACAAGAAACATATTATTTATAATGAGCGGCGCATTCAGCGGATTAAAAGAAATAATTGAAAAAAGATTAAACAAACAGAATATTGGATTCAATGCAGAAATCACTTCCAGTAATAATAAATCTAATGAAATTTTAAAACATGTTGCTGCTGTTGATCTGATTAATTACGGATTTGAATCTGAATTCATCGGGAGATTACCTGTAGTTGTAGCTCTTGATAATCTTAATGCTTCGGATCTCTATCAAATTCTTAAAAATCCTAATTGTCCTATAATAATGAGTAAAAAGCATGATTTTAAATCATACGGAATCGATCTGCGTTTTACAGATGAAGCTTTTCATAAAATCGCAGAGAAAGCGTATGATGCAAAAACAGGTGCACGCGCGCTGGTTAGTGTAATGGAAAAAATACTGCTTAAATTTGAAAAAACTCTTCCATCAAAAAATATTAATAAATTAGTTGTAACAGATAAAATTTGTGATAATCCAGTACATGAGCTTGAAGAAATACTTTGTGGGGCTCTTCTTAATGAACAAAATGAACTACATCAGTCTTTTCTTGAAATGGATATTACTAAAATAAAAAACGAAATAACTAAATTTCAGGAAAATTATAAAAATAAAAACCATGAAGATATATTTTTTTCTGAAGAGGGGATTTCATTTATTATAGAAAAAGCGCTTTACACAGGTAATAGTATAAATGAAATATGTGCGCAGATTATTAAAATGCGGCAGCAGATTAAGAGGTTTGAAAAAGACTTTATTGAAAAATTTAATATTCATGTAAGTTTTAATATTGAAGCCATGGATTTAATTTCAAAAAAAGCAATGAAAGAAAATGTTGATGCAATGTATGAGTGCCATGAAATATTAAAAAATTACGAACTTGGATTAAAGCTTGTTCAATCCAGGACAGGGAAAAATGATTTTCTTATTACTGGTGAGGTAGTAAAATCACCGGAATCATATTTAAATAATCTCATAAAAACTTCTTTTGGAAGAGACAATGAATTTTAGGGCTTGATATAGACTCTTAGAACTTATATCCCAGCATAAATGCGAACTGGTGAAAGTAAGTATTATAATTTACTCCAATAGTTGTATATTTTGTTTCAAGCTGCGGTTCTACTTCAAAATAAAAATGTACATCTTCATCATTAAATCCAAGATATTGTCCCGTTACTGAATTAAGATAATGATGAACTTTATTTTCCAATACTAATCCCCAGCCTGTCGAAAGTCCAGGACCATAAGGGAGTTTAGAATTCCCCCACAAATTTGTACTTTTAAAACCTAAAGCAAAAGACTGCCGAGTTTTTTCTCCAAGAAAACTCACATTAGTATCCTTGTATGGGTTTTTATCAAATGTATAGCTATGAATATCATCATTTCCAGGAAGATATTTAAAACTTATATAAGAGTAACTGTGGCTGAACATTTCTCTTACTAATCTGATACTTGCATTGTCCTCTTTTAAGAACTTTATATGTGTAATAGTCCCTGAATAAATCAGATTTAATTCAACACCTTTACGTGATGCAAAGATTGGAGCAATTTGAAAATGTTTAATATTTGAAGACGGAGATATATTTATATTTATCTCATCAAAGTCCAGCTGGTTTTTTCTAAAATATGTCGAATCCATTTCCAATTTTACTTTAATATGTTCCATATTTGGAGAAGCATAAATTGAGATATTAAATGCTATTGCAAATATAAAAATAAATTGTATAAATATAATAATAAATTTTTTCATATAAATTCCCTTTCCTTAAATTTGATTCTATTTATATATAGAGTTTTACATAAACATTAATTTTTTGTCAACTATTTTATATAATCCTATTTATTTGTTTGATAATTAAATTGATTCGCAAAAAGACAACGGGGTTTAATCTTCCATAATTTAAAATTGTTTTTTCTAATTCTTCAAAGTTTAAATCTTTACCTTCTGACATTGCAGGAATATCATAAAA
>JACRDZ010000131.1 GCA_016212735.1 Candidatus Firestoneibacteriota bacterium
AATTGTGACTCAGTTTTTATTTCATTAATATGACGGGACATATTATTTCTATTTTTTTCATAATCTGCAATTTTGCTATGATTTTCATCAATAATAAAAAGATTGTTTAAAACTATTATAGTACCAAGTGCACAAATAAATAAAATTATGCTCCAGCATATAATAATATTTTTTTTCATTTTAATCACCTAAAGAATATAATTTAACAAGTTTGTCTAATACTTCTTGAAATTGAACATTACTCGTAAGGGAAATTTTTTCCTGATTATTTAATACTATTGTTATGTCAGAATTAATATTGAATTTATTTGCTTTATTTATATTATCAATTAAAATCGATTTAACAGCATCATTTTGACTTAAAAATTTAATTTTTTTTGCGTCAAGTCCAAGTTCCTCAATCGGGTCTTCCCAATATGACGAATTTAAATTGTTTATTTTTAATTTTAAATATTTTATAAATTTCTCAGGATAATATGTTTTTATAGTGATTTGTCTTTTTGTTTCTTCTATTTGTGCCTGTCCATATTTTCCTGAAATATTTCCTTTTTCATCGATATATCCAACATAGTTTATTTCAATAATAAGTTTTCCCGGATCAGGGAACATCTTATTAAATGTTTCAATAACAAAATATGCTTGCGGATTTAAAATTGAAATGAATATTTGTATGTTATTATGAATCAGGGCATTATGAAAAAACAATTCTGTAATTTTAAAATTATTTGTATCTAATATTAAAGCATTTTCGGTAATTCTAGTTAGCTGCTTATTAATAATAGCAAAATTTTTTGATTTTTTCAAGTCATCAGTAAATATAAATACAGGGATAGAATTTATTTTAAATTTATTTATAATATCTTTCCCTTCACTTGATTCTATAGGAATAAATTCAGGTTTTATTCCAGGGAACAACGAATATAGATAGTCCAGTACTTTATAAAAATCTGCAGAAATCATTGTTTGGGAATAAACTATATTTAAAGGGATATCAATATCTTTAGTAAATATGCATTTTGAATCTTTTGTCCCGGATTTTTCACATTTTCCAAACATACCGGGTTTAATACAGTCGTTATCATTGAAACACTCCGGCAAATTTAAACATGGTGAAAACTGTAAAGATAAAATATCCGGAATAAGGCTGCATATTTCACGAGTTAATATTTCTTTTTTTATCTGACCCTTATATAATTTATTATTTATAAAAAGAGTTGGAGAAGCTTTTTCACGTAAACGATTTGTTGAAATAACTTCATTCCTGAGAAGTTTTTCTTTGTTAACTTTAATTAAAGATTCAATTTTTATAGGGTCTAATCCTGCATGGAGAAGACATTCTTTATAATTATCTTTTTTCAGATTATTGTTTCTGCATAAAAGATAATCCCAGAATTTATCTCTAAAAATATTTTTTATTACAAGTTGTCTTAAATCTTCTTCAATTTCAGCTTCACCATGTAAACTGGTATATGCGTTATTATCTTCATCAATAATAAATTTAATTTCAAAATCAATAAATCTTTTAAATTCCTGAATAAGATTGTAAATTTCTTCTTCTGCATTATTACCATAAGGGCAATAGCTCATAACAAATAACTCTAACTTTATTTTATTTTCTTTTGATTCTGTTTGATTTTTTAGTTCTTCAAGTAGATTATCTATTTCATTATTATTTTTAATTTCTGGAGAAAGACGAGTTTCAGTATAAAATGATGATATTTTATTATTGTAAGTTTTTTCAACATTAATTTCAGTCAGTTTTTTACCCTGATGATTAAATTGATAAATATATGTATTATTTATAAATGCAGAACTTCCAACTGAATTTTTTTTATGTGCATTAATTATGAAATCTATTCCTTTTACTTTTTCAGCCAGTTTAATACTAAGTTCTTCTCCAAGGTGGCTTAATACAACAATATAATCAACTTCTTTCCTGATTATTTTTACTGTTTCATCAACTGCTGTTTGAGGATCTGTTATTTTAATAAAATTCCCAAGTTCAGGTTTATTCTCTAAAATATCAGGTGTTGTAACACCGATAATTCCAAGCTTTATACCATCTCTTTCAATAATTTTATATGGAGGTGTAAAACGTGTTCCGTCTATATAATAAACGTTACAGGATATAACAGGAAGTTTATTAATAAAATTGGTTTTTACAAAATCAAGTCCCCATATAAATTCATCATCTCCTAATGCAACAGCATCATATTGCATTAATTGAAATCCTTTAATCGTTATAAGTGTTCGAGCTTTGTCAATTTCAGTTCCTTTTGTATAAACATCATATTGTGTCCCTGCAAATAATCCCCCTGCATCCATTAAAAACACTGTTTTATTTTTCCTTTTTTCATCAATAAGAGTTTTACGACGGCTTAATCCACCATCAGGTTCAATAGGACATGTACAGGGCTCTATCATCCCATGAGTTTCACCAGTATATATTATTGTAAACTTTGAAGAAGCAGATTGTTTTGCAAATATATTTATATAAAGGGAAATGATGAAAATGGAGCATAAAATAATAGATTTGCATTTCATGTATTTTCTCTGAAATTAGTATTTTCTTCCTTCATAATATCTTTTAATTCATTAAGCTGCGGCAATTCATCAAGACTTTTTAATCCAAAATATATGAGAAAATCTTTTGTTGTACCATATAATAATGATTTTCCGACACCTTCTTTTTTACCTGTAATTCTGATTAATTTTTTTTCCATAAGTGTTTTTATTATATAACTGACACCAACACCTCGAATAGTTTCGATATCAAGACGGGTGATCGGCTGTTTATAAGCAATTATTGCAAGTGTTTCCAAAATTGCGTGAGAAAGCTTTTTTTCATCTTTTGATCTTATAATTTTTTTTACCCACGGCGCATATTTGTCTTTAGTGTAAATTATATATCCGCCTGCGATTTCAACAATTTGAAAACTTCTTTCTTCTCTGTCATATTCTTCTTTTAACTCAATAATTATTCCTTTTATTGTTTTAGCATCAGGGACTTCAAGTAATTCTTTTATTTTTTGAATGGTCAATGGTTTATCCGAAACGAAAAGGAAAGCTTCGATTATTCGTTTTATTTCTTTAAGATTCATTGGAACTAACTCGGTCTTAGCTTCATCTACTTTAATGACTTCTTGTTCATCTTTTATAACGATATTATTTCCATTTTCTTTAATTTCTTTTTTATCGGTTTCTTCGATAATATTATTATTCTCTTCCATATTCTTACTCCTCAATTCATCCTTTTTTTGTAATCCATATTTCTCCAAATAATTTTGATTGCCATGCAGCAATTTCTTTACGTTTAATAAGTTCTAAAATAGCAAGAAAAGTGACTACAATTTCAAGTTTGCTGCTGCAATTATCAAATATAGTTGTGAAATTAATATCATTATTTTGATTTAAAAGTTCCTGAATAAATTCTATTTTGTCTTCCACTTTATATATAATACGATTAATTTCATAAAATTTTTCCTGAGAATTAATTTTAGTATATATCTGATTAAATGCTCTTACAAGATCAAAGAGACTGGCTTCAAAGTCTGTATTTTGAGTTGCATTCTCGTTTGATAATGAAATTTTACATTGGTAATAATTATCCTGCTCGATTTCTTTATGTTTTAATAAATGGGCAGCTTCTTTGTATTTTTTGTATTCAAGGAGTCTTTGTATAAGTTCATCTCTTGGATCTGTATTTAGTTCTTCATCAATAGAAACTTTTTCTATAGGGAGGAGCATCCTGGACTTAATATACATAAGGGTTGCAGACATTAAAAGAAATTCTCCTGCATTGTTAAGATCAACAATTTTTACGCTTTCAATATATTCGAGATACTGATCTGTAATACGTGCTATTGGTATATCATAAATATCCATTTCTTCTTTTTTAATAAGGAATAAAAGAAGATCAAAAGGCCCTTCAAAATTTTCCAGATCAATCTTATATGTCATTTATTATTCTCCGAGCTTTTTAATATTATTAAAAAACCAATGCATGTAATACAAATTGAAGAATATTTAATAAGGGTGAAAATATTTTATCTAATAATCCAAACATCATTAAACCCATAATCAGAACAAATCCATAAGGTTCTAATTTACTATAGCTATAAGATAATTTATCCGTTAGTAATGCACTCATTAATCTGGACCCATCAAGAGGCGGTATGGGAATAAGATTAAACGCTGCAAGAACAATATTAATCTGGAATGCACTTATTAGAAATAGAATCAAACCTCTTAATCTAAATAATTCTATACTATACAAAATTTTAAGAAATATCAAAGATAAAAATGCAATTAAGATATTTGAAATAGGCCCTGCCATTCCAACAAAAGCAGCATCTCTTTTTGGATTACGCAGATTACGAAAATTTACTGGTACAGGTTTTGCGTATCCTATCATAAAAGGTGAATTTGATATAAATAAAAGCAACGGTAATAAAACTGAGCCCATTAAATCGATATGAGGAATTGGATTTAATGTAATCCTGCCTAAAATACGTGCAGTTGGATCACCGCATTTATCTGCCATCCATCCATGAGCAGATTCATGAATCACAACAGCAAAAATCAATACAGGTATTTGTATAACAGCTAAGGAAATATCCATTTTATTATATTATTCTCCTTTTTTTCTCTTTTTTTACCCATTGCATAAGTCCGCCAGATGATATGATTTCCTGCATAAAAGAAGGAAATGGATGAGCAATATACTCTTTTTTAGTCCTTTGATTATAGATTTTCCCTTTTGAAAGATCTATATTAATTATATCCCCTGTTTCAATATCATCTATTGCTTCAGGACATTCTAAAATAGGTAATCCAATATTTATTGCATTCCTGTAAAATATTCTTGCAAATGATTTTGCAATAATACAGGAAACATTACTTGCTTTTATGCATAAAGGAGCATGTTCGCGTGATGATCCGCATCCGAAATTTTTACCAGCAGCAATTATATCACCTGCTGAAACTTTTTTAACAAAGTCAATATCAATATCTTCCATACAGTGTTTTTTTAATTCCAACGGATCAGATACATTGAGATATCTTGCTGGAATAATTTCATCTGTATTAACATCATCACGGTATTTCCAGACTTTACCAGTAAATTCATTCATAATTTTTCTCCTATTATTAACTATATTTCTTCCGGGCTTCCGATTCTTCCGAGAACTGCTGATGCCGCAGCTACAGCGGGATTTGATAGATATACTTCACTTTCGGGATGCCCCATTCTTCCTACAAAGTTTCTATTAGTTGTTGCAAGAGCTTTTTCTCCACGAGCAAGAATTCCCATATGCCCTCCCAGACATGGACCGCATGTCGGGGTACTAACAACTGCACCAGAATTA
>JACRDZ010000130.1 GCA_016212735.1 Candidatus Firestoneibacteriota bacterium
ATAACATTTGTAAATACAGTTACTTATTATATTGGTTCTTAAAATAAATAATAAAATCAATTAAAAAAAATATGAAATATGTTATAATGAGTTATTATGAAAGAAAAAGTATATATTGAAACAACAATTCCTAGTTATTTAACATCAAAATCTTCAAAAAATATAATATTATTGGCACATCAATCTTTAACTAAACAATGGTGGGGTCAGTATAAAAATAATTATTTATTATATACTGCACCGATCACATTTGAGGAAGTAAGCAGAGGCGATTCAACTGCTGTACAAAAGCGTCAAAAAATATTAGATGAAATTGATGTTTTAAAACCAGATATACAAATAGAACAACTTGCTGAAATTTACGCTAAAGAACTTTGCATTTCTAAAAAAGCAGGTGCAGACGCATTGCATTTAGCATACGCTACATTTTACAAGATGGACTATTTATTAACTTGGAATTGTACACATTTGGCAAATGCTCATGTTAAAGTCAAACTGCTTCAAATTAATCAAAAGATGAAAATAAAAAATGTTGAAATTTGCACACCAGAACAATTAATGGAGGATTAAAATATGACAGATATTATTGTTAATTCAGTAAGAAAAACAAGAGAATCTATATTTAAAATATATAAATATGATTTAAAAAATTTATACGAACATGAAAAAGAAAATTATAAAAAAATAATAAAAGAAAAAAAGATGCGTAGGGGACCTAGAAGGAACACAGAAAATCCAGTTATGTTCATTAAATAAAAGAAAGACAATAAAATAAAATTAAAAAAACAATTAAAATTTACAACTTCTATAGCGGGTTAGGTATGAAAAATATCATGGAAAGACCGTTAACTCTATTAAATTCTCCTATGTCATTTGCTCCTGAAAATGAACTTGGTGTTGTATTTTTATTTCCGTCTTTACTTAAAAAACTTCAATTTAAAATAGAAAAAATCGGTAATAGTTTTCCTGATTGTATTGCATATAGAAAATCTGGAAATAAAGAGAAGAAAATTCGCATCGAGTTTGAATTTCGAGCAAGTAATTTTATTCAACATAAACATAATATTAGAAAGTGTGATTGTATTGTTTGCTGGGAAAACGATTGGGCAGATTGCCCCATTGAAATAATTGAAATTAAAAAATATTTTGGTGTATCAAGAAAGGTTTGGATTCAACCGGTTTTAAAATCACAATGCCATTGGTTAGATGAATATGATACTTTAAATTGGTCATTATCTAAACGAGTTACAACCGGCGACATTCTCCTTATGTATCGCTGTTCACCTTATAAAGCAATTACGGATATTTTTGTATACAACGGAATCAGTTTATCCAAACGCAAAGCAAGTTGGAGAACAGGCAATGCAAATTTTGGCGATATAAAACGAATATCGAAACTTGCGGCACCTGTCTATTTTGAAGATTTAAAAAAACATAAAGTGTTATCAACTTCTGGTTTCGTGAGAAGACAATTACAAGGAAACTGTTTAGTTTCAGAATATTGGCATTATTTATTCGAAATGATTTTGAATAGAAATTCCTTGCTTGCAAAAAAATTATCAAAAATATCTCCTGAAAAACTATGAGAGAAAAACCCTTTAGGAGTATTTTTAGGGTTATTAGGAATAATTTGCAAAAAGTGTAAATTTTTGTTATTATTTACGTAAACACATATTGGAGGAATACAATGAAAATAAAAGTTATTGTACATAAAGCTGATGAAGGAGGCTATTGGGCAGAGGTTCCATCTATTCTTGGTTGCACGACTCAAGGTGAAAGTTTTGATGAACTTTTAACCAATCTCTATGAAGCTATCGAAGGTTGCTTATCTGTAGATATTAAAGACACACAAATGTCAAAAACTGACAAGCTAATGGAGATAGCAGTTTGAAAAGTACATCAGGAAAAGAATTTGTTAAACTTCTTGAAAAACATGGCTGGGAACTAAAAAGAATAAATGGAAGTCATCACATCTATGCAAAATCTGGAAATCCTGCCCGCATTTCTGTCCCTATCCACAGCAATACACCACTTAAAATTGGATTACTAAAACATATAATGAAAATTGCCGGTATTAATGAGAATGAATTATAAATATACCTAACAATGGCGCTGCACTGGACGGGCAGTAGCCTGCTTTCATCTTTTGCGAAAGAATTAAAGTTAATCTATGAAAAAAACATAAAAAAAACAATTCACTCTGATGATAAAGATAAAGACAACAAGGAAGAAATAAGTGTTTCAGAAATTATTCTAGGTGTTGGAAATAAGTATTTTTATGTAATAGAGGGAACAAAGGAACTAATTTACGATTTTAATAAACGTCGTATATTCTATTTGGATAATGATAAAAAAACGTATGATGAAATGTCTTTGTTTTCTATAATTAGTTATCGAACAGCTGAATTGAAAAATCGTATGTTTATCAATAACGCATTAAATGCAGCAAAAATTGGGAAAAATACTTTTAATCCATTTGAGTTGGAAATACTTTTTTCTTTGGAAAACAAGAATTCCGAGAAAAAGCAGATTAAAGTAGAAGTTAAAGATACAATTTATCAATATATAGTTGAAGAAAATATTATTACAGAAAACAGTCTTGGAGAATATAGCATTTCTGATCAATACAAAAATATGTTCGCGAAATATTTATTATACACTTGTAATTTACACCCACAAGTATTGAAATACTTGTCGGAAAACAAAAATATATTTAAAGAACTTAGATATAGATATGAAGATGCTGGTATTTATTCAAATTATGTACAGCTTAAATTGAAAAGTGTAACTGAATCTGATAGTGATAAATATTTAATTTCTTCTGATTATAGTATTGATATTGATATAAATGATGAATTAGATATGATTATAAAAGAAGTATCAAATGGGAAAAGCAATATTAAACAACTTACAAAACAACAATTTATTGAATTAGCCGATAAATATTTTGATCAAGGAAATTATCTAGATTCAATATTAACTCTTTTTGAGTGCACTTTTCAAACAGGAGAGCAAAGTCCTGATAGAATAAAAAAACTAGTTCCCTATTCTAAAACCGATAAGCAATTAGCGC
>JACRDZ010000134.1 GCA_016212735.1 Candidatus Firestoneibacteriota bacterium
ATGTTTTATAATTCTTATTATAAATATCTATTCCTGATGAAGTACCAAATAATACATACATCCCATCTATTGCAATCGCATGAACTGAAATTGTTTTTTCTGTATTTAAAGCCGATATTTTTATAGTGTCTTTTTCTCTCTCTAAAAGATTTATACCTTTTCTGGTTCCAACCCATATATAATTTGTATTAAATTTATCAATTAAAATTACGTTTACTTCATTATCTGTCAACCCGTCATTTTTAGTTAAATTAACCCAATTTTTATTTTTGCGGCTATGTTTTAATAATCCATTTTGTGTTGCAAACCAGATATTATCGTTATCTATAGTATCTATCAATATATCTTTTACCTTAAAATCCTCCAGATAAACCTGTGTTGAATCAACTTCTTTTTCTTTATTATGAGTAGAATCGAATTGTTTGAGCTGTGTAGAATCTGTATGTTTAAGCTGGGATGTATCTTCATTTAATTGTAAGGTAGTATCTATTTTTTTTTGTTCATTCCCTGTTTTTATTATCTCTATTTTTCCAGAACTGCGATTGTATTTTTGTATCCCATTATCAGTACCTAACCATATTATATCTTTTTCATAAATATCATTTTTAATTATATTAACGCATAACACATTATTTTTTGGATAAATCCATTTATTTTCTTTACGATTATATTGGATTATACCAGCTTTAGTTCCAAACCATATAAGAGAACTGTCCGCTTCGTCTAATAATATTGAATTAAACTTATTACCTGTAAAATTAATTTCTTTTGCTTCTTGAGTCCAAAGATTTCCTGCGCAGATAATAAATATAAAAAGTATTATTAAAAAAAATGTTGATTTTATGTGGGACACGGGCTTATATCCTCATAAAAAAATTATTAGTTAAATAAAAAATAAAAACTTTGATTAATTATTTTATTATACATAGGGAATTTTGTCAAGGAGAAAATATTATGTGCAGAAGTTTCTCAAGAAAGAAATTAACCACAGAGAACACGGAGTATTTTTTATTTTATTTTTATTTATTACTCTCTAGTTCTCAAATAAAAATAAGAAAGATCATGAAATACAAAGCTTTTATAAATAAAAATTAATTTGAGGACACAGAGTTTTAAATTATAAATATATCTCAGTATACTCTGTGGTTCATTTTTTCGATTTTGGGGAATTTCTGTTGCTGGTAATTAATCCTTGACAAGAAAAATATGTTATGGTATAAAAAAACAACTTTTCCCTGATAACTATAAATAACTGTGAAATACTTATAAGATTAAAGATTATTTAAGAAAGGAGATAAAATTGTTAGCAAAACTTGAAAAACTAATAAGTGATTTTAAAGGAGAAGAAGGTGCGCTTATTCCTATATTACAACGTATACAAAAGGAATATGGACATGTCTCCCATCAGGCAGTAAAAATTGTCAGTAAAATTATGGGATATAGTGAAAGTCATATTTATGGAGTACTAACTTTTTATTCTCAATTTTATCTTCATCCACGCGGTAAACATATAATTAAAGCCTGCTGTGGAACTGCCTGCCATGTGAAAGGATCCCAGAATATTTGTGATAAAATTGAAAATACTCTGGAAATTAAAGAGGGTGAAACATCCCTTGATCATTTGTTTACTTTTGAGAAAATAGCCTGTATGGGATCTTGCGGACTTGCTCCTCTTGTAATGATAGGGCAAGAAATTATTGGAAATACATCAGCTTTTCAGATTGAGAAAAAACTGCAGCATCTTAAAAAAGAAGAAGAAATTATTAAACAACAATGTAATAAATGTGAATCGTAAATTCAAGATACAAAGGAGAATTATGGCAAAAAATACAGATAAAATAAAAATTTTTATTGGGATGGGGACCTGCGGTATTGCAGCAGGAGCAAATTCTGTTTTAGCAGCCATACATACAGAAATCCACGAAAGAAAGATAAAAGCAGATATTATTAAAACTGGATGTATAGGGATGTGTTTTTCCGAAGTACTTGTTGATATTGTTATGCCAGGCAAAACACGAGTAACATATGGAAATGTTAAAGCAGAAGATATCCCTCTAATTTTTGACAGCCACATAAAAATTGAAGATATTTATAAAATAAAGGCTATTGCTCAGATAAAATTAGATGAAACACATGAGCCTTATCAAGGATTACCTTTTTATGAAGATTTACCTTACTTCAGCAAGCAAAAAAGAATTGTATTACGCAGATGCGGTTTTATAGATCCAACAAATATTGTAGAATATATAGATGCCGATGGATATAAAGCTGCGCTAAAAGCTTTAAAAGAAATGACTCCCCAAGAAATAATTGAATCTGTTAAACACTCCGGTCTTCGCGGTCGTGGAGGAGGAGGATTCCCTACTGGAATTAAATGGCAGTTATGCCGACAATCGGATGGAGAACAAAAATATATAATATGTAATGCGGATGAAGGCGATCCTGGAGCTTTCATGGACAGAAGTGTTCTTGAAGGTGACCCTCATGCTGTTATTGAAGGAATGATTATTGCAGGGTATGCAATTGGAGCTACAAAAGGGTATATTTACTGCCGTGCTGAATATCCGCAGGCTTTAACCAGGTTAAATGAAGCAATACCTGAAGCACGTAAAAAAGGATTCCTGGGGACAAATATTTTTGGTACAACTTTTTCCTTTGACATAGCAATTAAAATGGGCGCCGGTTCTTTTGTATGCGGTGAAGAAACAGCTTTAATGGCTTCAATTGAAGGTAATCGCGGTATGCCAAGACCACGTCCTCCATTTCCTGTTGTTAGCGGGTTGTGGAAATCACCAACAAGCATTAATAACGTAGAAACATTTGCATGTGTTCCTGCTATTATTTTACACGGATCTGATTTTTTTTCTTCCATTGGCACTCTAAAAAGTAAAGGGACAAAAGTTTTTTCTCTTACTGGCAAAATAAAAAGAACAGGGCTAATTGAAGTTCCTATGGGTATTTCTCTGCGCGAGATTATATTTGATATTGGCGGAGGAATTGTTAATGATAAAGAGTTTAAAGCTGTTCAAATGGGCGGACCTTCAGGCGGATGTTTGCCAAAAGATCTTTTGGATACACCTATTGATTACGATTCTCTTATACAGGCTGGAGCAATTATGGGTTCTGGCGGAATTGTAGTTATGGATGAAGATAATTGTATGGTTGAAATGGCAAAATATTTTCTGGATTTCACACAAAATGAATCATGCGGTAAATGTGTACCTTGCCGCATTGGTATAAAACGCATGCTGGAAATACTGGAACGTATTTCAGAAGGTAAAGCTCATTTTGAAGATATTAAGCTTCTTGAAGATTTAGGGCATGATATAAAAGAAGCTTCTCTTTGCGGATTAGGACAAACTGCCCCAAATCCGGCATTAAGTACAATCAGATATTTCCTTGATGAATATAAAGGACATATTGAAAATAAAAAATGCAATTCTAATACATGCAAAGAATTAATAAACCTGAAAGTCATGAAAGAATTATGCAAAAAATGCAATTTATGCACAAAACTATGCCCTGCCGGAGCGATTGAAGGGGGGAAAGAAGTCCCTGCTTTCATATATAATACAAAATGTACAAAATGCAGAGTCTGTATAGAAAAATGCCCGACTAAAGCTATTGTATATGTATAAAAGGAGAATTTTATGACTGAATCAAATAAAATTAAAATAAAGATTGATGGTATAGAAATAAGTACACATGATAATAAGACCATTCTAGAAGTTGCCAGAGAAAACGGGATACATATTCCTCATCTTTGCTATGACCACAGACTGGAACCATATGGAGCATGCAGACTTTGTCTTGTGGAAGTTAAAGATTCAAAAAGACTTCTGCCTGCTTGTATAACTCATACTCAAGACAAAATGGAAATAACAACAGAAAACAAACGACTGCATCATATACGTAAAACTATACTTGAGCTTTTATTATCAGACCATCCAAATGATTGTATGACATGCGATAAAGACGGGGCATGTAAACTACAGAAATACGCTTATGAATTCGGAATTAAAAAACCGAGATTTACAGGAGCAAAACATAAACTACCTGCCCTGCATGATCATAATATGCTTATTGACAGAGATTATGAAAAATGTATTTTATGCGGACGATGTGCAAGAATTTGCAAAAATGTTGTACATGCAGAAGCAATTGATTACGTCGGACGAGGCTTTAATACAATTATCTCAACACCTTATGGACAATCGCTTTTAGATACAACATGTGAATTATGCGGACAATGTATTTCAACCTGCCCAACCGGCGCTCTTACAGAAAAAATGGCAAAAGGGAAAGGTAAAAACTTTGAATTTAAAAAAGTCCGTTCAACGTGTACATATTGCGGAGTCGGATGTTCTCTGGTTCTTAATGTAAAAAACGACCATGTTGTAAAAATAACAGCAGAGCTTGATGCACTGCCAAATCATGGGAACTTATGTGTAAAAGGAAGATTTGGATATGATTTCATACATCATCCTGACAGACTGAAAACTCCTTTAATCCGGAAAAATGGAGGATTAGAGGAAGCAACATGGGAAGAAGCATATAAATTAATTGCTGCGCGTCTTTTTGAAATAAAAGATAAATATGGAAGTGATAGTTTAGGATTTATCAGCTCATCAAGATGTTCAAATGAAGAAAACTATCTTGTACAAAAACTTTCAAGAGCTGTATTTGGTACAAATAACGTTGACCAATGTGCGCGAACCTGCCATGCTCCAACTGTTGCAGGACTTGCGCTTTCTTTTGGCAGCGGAGCAATGACAAATTCAATTGAAGAAATAGAGCATTGCGACACTCTTTTTATTATAGGAGCAAACCCAACAGAAGCACATCCTATAATAGGATATCAAATGAAAAAAGCTGCTTTACGCGGCGCAACAATTATTGTTTGTGATCCTCGCAAAATATGGATGACCAAACTTGCAAAACTTAGTATTCATCATAGACCTGGGACAGACATTCCTCTTCTGAACGGAATAATGAATGTTATCATTTCCGAAGGATTGGAAAACAAAACATTTATTGAAGAAAGAACAGAAGATTATGAAGAACTTAAAAAAACTGTAATGAAGTATACTCCGGAAATAGCAGCAGAAATCTGCGAAATTTCACCTGATGATATAAGGGAAGCAGCACAACTTTATGCAAAAGGTAAAAATGCAGGAATATTCTATACTCTTGGCATTACAGAACATACATGCGGTACTGATAATGTAAGATCCTGTGCCAATCTTGCTATGCTTTGCGGAAATCTCGGGAAAGAAAGCTCTGGAGTTAATCCTATGCGCGGACAAAATAATGTTCAGGGTTCATGTGACATGGGTGCGTTGCCAAATGTTTATCCTGGATATCAAAAAGTTGATGACCTGACTGTAAGAGCAAAATTCGAAAAAGCATATGGAGTTTCTCTTCCTGATAAAGCAGGTTATACAATTACTGAAATGCTTCAAAAAGCAAATGAAGATAAAATAAAAGGTTTATATATAATGGCAGAAGATATAATGATGAGCGAGCCGAATATGGGTCATACAAAAGCTGCTATAGATAAATTGGAATTCCTTGTTGTTCAGGATATATTTCTGTGTGAAACAGCAAAATATGCAGATGTTGTTTTACCTGGAACTACTTTTGCTGAAAAAGATGGAACTTTTACTAATACTGAACGGCGGGTACAGCGTATTCGTGAGGCAATTAACCCGATTGGGAATTGCAAACCAGACTGGCAGATTGTTGTTGATATAATGAATTATTGCGGTTATAAACAGAGCTTTTCATCACCGGCAAAAATCTGGGATGAGATGGCATCATTAACCCCTAATTTTGCGGGTATTAATTATCATAGAATAGAAAAAACCGGTATTCAATGGCCATGTCCGGAATGCAGTCATCCTGGTACTAAATTCCTGCATAAAGGTAAATTTACACGCGGCAAGGGAAAATTCTTTGCTCTTGAACATAGACCGCCTGCTGAAAACCCTGATAAAGACTATCCTTTTATTCTAAGTACAGGCCGTATATTGTACCATTACAACGTAGGTACAATGACAAGACGTTCAACAGGTTTACACCAGAAATCCCCTGAAAATTTTGTTGAGATAAGCCCTATAGATGCAGAACTGTTAAAAATCGAGGATGGACAACAAGTTAAAATAAAGACACGAAGAAACGAAATAGAATGCCGTGCTGTAGTTACAGATAAAGTAATGAAAGGCAGAATCTGGATGCCTTTTCATTTTGCAGAATCACCAACTAATCTTATCACAATAGATGCTTATGATAATATTACAAAAACAGGTGAGTATAAAGTCTGTTCAGCACAAATAATCCCTTTGAATAAATTATAATTTGATGATATTGAGACTCCTTTATCATCAGATCCAATAAAGAAAATTACTGGATTCCAATTTATTTTTCCATGTCCTATAGTAATTAAACTATTAAAATACTATTTTTATTCATTTTTTCTCCTCCTTTTTACTTTTGACAATACCTTTAATAATATATTTCCCCATACCAAATGCAGTATAATTTCCAATATGTAAATATTCACCAATTTTAAGTAAAGACATGAATTCATTTATATTTTCATCAAATCTAACTTCTCCAATAAATCCGCCCATAGGAATAAACTGTTTTTTTCTATTAGAAAATCGTTTCCAGTCATACCATTTTAAATTTTGTGATACAATTTTCACGCTTTCTGCAAGCTTCAACATTTTACAATAATCTATTTCAAGTTCAATGTTAAAATGAAAATACATAATTAAATAGAATCTTCTTAAAAGAGACCTTATAAGTATAAAAAATTGAAAATCTTTTTCATCAAACATAATTATTTTTTTATTAAATAAAATCCTTGCGGGTGTAATAAATTGGATTGTTCTATGATTTTCTATTTCAGATTTATTTACCAATAGATTATTGTCATAATTTAATTTATAAATTGTATTTTCATTATTTTCAGAATAGATTTGTTGTACCCCATTATTCGTAATCTGTCTGACTTCTTTTAATATAAATTCCCCTTTTTGTTTTCCAATCCCAATTTCTCCTAATAATTTAATCGCATTAATAAAGTAGTCTATTAATTTTATTGTTTCTCCAAATAGTATAATTTCAAAAGTTAATATATCAGATGAAATAAATTCGGTTTGATTATTAAGCGGAGGAGTTAATACAAATGGATGTACGGTATTCCGGTATTTTCTCATAATTTGCGCATCGCATGGTAGCGGAGTTTCGAATATTTTTAAATAAATGCAATTATTTTTTAATAAACAATCGTTACAATCTTTTTTCTTTTGCGCACAAACAGTTTTTTTCAGCGATTCACCAAGGCCACCTCGAAAAGATGAACCTTTATATTCAGGTAAATATAATTTATTTACAGGGACAATATCAAATAAAAATTTTCCTGCTTTAAATAATTTTATTCCATCATTTAAATTCATATAATAGTTTTTTTAAGGGTTGAAATATCTGTATACCCGTAACATTCAATATTACAAAAACAATTTTTACATAATTCAAAAATAATAAGACTGTCATTCTTAGGTTGTATTATTTCAATTAACTCCTGCCTCATTTTTATAAATTTCTTTTTATCGAGATTGCATTTAAACACGCTGTATTGAATACGATCTCCATAATCAAGCAATGTTTTTACCATTTTATTTCTTCGCTTAGTATTTGAGATGTCGTAGCAAATAATAAATAGCATTACTGCTGCCTTTATATTACCTTATTATCCTAAGGTTTCTTAACTTCCAATCCGTCTATTCTTTTAAAATCTTTTTCATCATAAGTATAGACAGTAGTAAATCCTTTTTCCAACCCCCAAAAACCCATTACTGCATCAGCAAATTTTATATTTTTTTCTTCGTACACCTCAAGTGCATTTCTAAATACATCATCCATTTCAACTCTTAATTCCGGTGTATTCAAAATAGATTCCACATATTCTCTAATTTTTTTTCGTTCAAACTTATAAACTTTTTCTAATACCCACACTATTTCTAAAATTGCTACGGGCAAAAGATATAAAATAATATTTTTCGATTTTGAATCCTTAATTAATTTTTTGCAAGCTTCTATTTTTAAAGCATCATCTTTAACTAAAAGCCTTAAAATCACACTTGTATCAATAAACGCTTTATTCATCTTCCTTAACCGCCTTTTCTATTGCTTTTTCCCTTATTTCATCTATCGATATTCCAAGGTCAGGTAAAGTTCCAATATAATCAAATATTGTTTTTCCCTTTTTAATAATAAGTTCATGATCAATTTTTTCAACAATTAATGTGTCCCCTTCTTTAATATTTAAATCCTTTCTTATTTTTTTGGGAAGGGTAATTTGTCCTTTTGGTAAAACTTTTAATGCTTGCATAATTCCTCCTACATAATAATAATTTCTTACCAATTTAAATTGTATGATAATATATGAAATCTGTCAAGTATTCACCATTTCCCAATAAATGGTTTATATTTTTCTTTTGAAGTCAATGTTTGAGAAATCTGTTTTGCCTGATTTGCTTGGGTATAATGTGGGTTTATTTGGCTGACTGGTATGCAGATAGCTTATGTAAGGATTAAGTCCGGCAAGGTTAATTGCGTTCCAAACACGAGAATATAAAATTCCATAACCATAATTTAACAACGAATTTACCAGATCTTTTGCCCCTTTTCTTTCGCGTCCGTTAAATTCCACATTGCAGCTTAAAACATTTTTAATGAAATTCCAATAAATTCCGGCAGAACGTCCTTCAATAGAAAATATTTTATTTCTTATCGTGTCATATTCATCTTTTATATTGAGATCGTCAAGTTCACTTAAATATTTTTCAATAGTGTTCAGAGCATTATTAAATTCATCTGGAGAAAAACAATTTTTACGTTTTTTATATTTATTATAATATTTTATTAAATTAATTTGATTTTTTATTTTTCCATTAACAAAATTTTTTGCCAGATTTATTCCTTTCCCATTTTTATATGCTTCAAGCTGCGCTATACCGATATCAGCAGTCCACGACATGGGAGACATAATAGTAGCAAATGGCTTTCCGTTATATGACAAAAAATCGATAGGAATTTTTAAATCTATACAATGTTTTATTATATCTGAAGATACAGAAACAGCATGACTTAAGATAGAAATATGTTTAAGTTTAAATAATAGTTCATGGAATTAAAGAAAGTAAAAAGATTAAAAAAATAGACTATTTCCACATATTTTCATCAATTGTTTCAAAATCAGTAATCTTATTCTGAAAATCTTTGAAATCTTTTTCATTCCATGTGCCGGCTAAATGATCCAGATCATGGTAAATAGCTTTTCTTTTTTTTAATCCCAGAGCTTCTTTAATAACTTCCAATATTATTGAATTAACACTTGTTCTCTCTTCTTTTGCTTTTTCTTTTAAAGCTTTTGAAACTTCGTTATCAATGCCTCTGACAGTTATTGTGTTCATAATTATCTCCTGTAAATTCTCAAATTAAATTTGAATTCATTTTTTATTTATTGCCGCTAAAATAAATAGCAAAACCGCCAATATCCAGAGTGGCCAATAAAATAGTCCGGCAATAACAAATATAACACCAAGAATAGAAGCCCAGCTTAATTCGCTTTTTTCTACAAGAAATTGTTCCCGTAATTGTTCCCGTGGAGTTTTAGTTTTTTTAGGTTTTAAATCTTTTCCACAATGCTTGCAAATTATAGCTTCATCTTGCAAATCAGTTTCTGCGCAATAAGGACATTTTTTCATATCTCTAAAAACCTCCTCCCAGCCCAAATTACATGGACGATTATGTTATATTA
>JACRDZ010000136.1 GCA_016212735.1 Candidatus Firestoneibacteriota bacterium
ATTAGGATCTCAAAAGATGAGAAGTTTAGTTAATGAAATGTATCAGATGTTTGATTTGATTATTTTTGATTCATCTCCGCTTTATCCGTTTGCAGATGCCGCACTTTTAAGTTCCTATGTTAACGGAGCAATTTTAGTCATAAAAGCTAGCTCAACCCGCAGAGGAATAGTCCAAAGAGCAATAAATACTTTAAAAGACAGTAAAGTAAATATATTAGGTACTATTTTGAATCAAATAGAAGAGACTGATTTGCCGAAGTATTATTATTAAAGGACATCGAATAATTTGATGGAAGTATTAGAAAATAACAAATTATTAAAAATCACATTTTTTTCAATTTTACTATCAGTAGTAACAGGAATTATAGTTGGGGCTTTTCCCCCTTTATATGGATTTGCTTTAATAGGATTTCTTGTTTTTATCTCTCTTACTATTTATAATATAAGTTATGGAATACTTTTCTGGATATTAACCGGTGGATTATTCGTCACTTCAATATATACAATCCGCAATGCGGGAATTTATCCCAGTCTTTTAATGTTGTGCATACTTCTTTTTGTCTGGCTTATTGTTTCTATTGAAAATAAAACATTTACTAATACTAAATCAAAATTATACTTGCCTCTTGTTTCTCTTATTATAATTACTATTCTTTCAGGTTTAAAAGGAGGAATACTTTACGATCCGGAAGTTTTGGGAGAGCATAAGTATATTTTAGTTCAAATTTTTTCTGTTTTAATTATTATTTTTTCTATTTTAACAGCTTTTTTAATACAATATTTTTTTGAAACTATTGAACAAATCAAGTTAATTTATTTAATGTTAATATTTCTTGGAGTTGGAATATTTTTTGAAATATTTATTTCTGATATATTTAAACTAAATCTTCACTTTTTTTTACCCAGTTGGGATGTATTGCTTAATGTCCATGCGATGTCATTAGCTTATACCAGTTTATTATTTATTCCGCAATTATCCTTAGTAAAAAAACTTGGATTTATTATCCTCATACTTTTTTCTTTCGAATCTTCAATTATGCAATTTATCATAGGCGGAGGTCAATGGATTTCAGGCTGGATTGCTTTAGGTATACCTTTAATTTATATAACATTTCAAAAAACAAAAATATGGAGTTTATTTCTTATAATACTATTCTCAATTTTAATATTTTTTTTTACACTTAAGCAAATTAATTATATGTTTACTAAAGCAAAAGAAGAACGAGATTATGATCGTTTTAATACGTGGGAAAATTCGTCTAAACTATGGCAGAAAAATCTTTTTTTTGGTGTAGGACCCGGGAATTATATAGATTATGCTCAAACTTATTTCCCTGAGGGATTTAAATATACCTCTGCTCATAGTCAGTATTTTCAATTTATATCTGAAATAGGTAGTCTAGGTACAATTTGTTTTTTCTGGTTAATTGTAAAGATTTTTATATTAGGGGAATATATTATAAAAAGAGTAAAGGAAAATTTTTTAAAAGTATTTGTTATTGGTATTATGGGGTCAATTTATGGACAAGTATTTGCAAGTATTTTTGGAGATTATATCCTTCCATCTTATCATAATGGTGCTGTAAAAAACATCTGTACAACTATTTATTTTTGGATATTAGTCGGGAGTTTAATGGCAGTGGAACAGATTGTTGAGAAAGAGGAAGAAAAGGCTAAATTACAAACCACAAATTTCAAATTACAAACAAACTACAATAAAATATAAAATGCCGAATATCAAAACAAACCATATAATTTAGAAGAAAGAACGTTAGAAATATTATTTATTGTAAATTTGTTATTTCTTGAAATTTTGGATTTGTTTGTAATTTGTGTATTGTAAATTGTGATTTATCTTTTATGTGATTTGTCTTTCATATGGTTTCGTTATTGTAAATTTGGTATTGTTTGTGGTTTGTATATTGTGATTTGTAATTTATTTTATTGGAGTTTAAGAAAATGGATTTATCAATAGTAATCGTTAGTTTTAATACCATGGATATTTTAAGAGATTGTCTGAAATCGATTTACAAAGATACCGAAGGAATAGATTTTGAAATAATAGTTTCAGATAATAACTCAACTGATGGAACTCTGGAGATGATAGAAATAGAGTTCCCTGAAGTGATTCTAATAAAAAATAGTTCCAATATCGGTTTTTCTTCTGCAAATAATATTGGATTTAAAATAACTAAAGGAAGATATGTTTTAGCTCTTAATCCTGATACGATCGTTCTTAATAACGCTTCAGTAGAAATGATAAAATTTATGGACAAACATCCTGAATCTGGTGCTTGTGGATGCAAATTATTAAATGCAGATAAAACACTGCAGCCATCATGGGAGAATTTCCCAACAATTTTTTCTGAAATTTTTTATGGTACTCCATTAAACAAAATTTTTAAACATGACAAAAGAATAAACAGAGGGAATTTTTATGAAGTAGATTGGATAATGGGTGCATTTATGATGATACGCAAAGAAGTGATAGAAAAGACAGGTGGTTTTGATGAAGATTATAATCCAGCTTATTCAGAAGAGGTTGACCTGTGTTATAGAATAAAAAAATCTGGATGGAAAATATATTATTATCCTGTGCCGGAAATAATACATCTAAGAGGACAAATAACTAAAAAAAGACCAATCTGGTCTTTTTTACTATTACATCGTAATAAATATATTTTTTTTAAAAAACATTATGGAAATATTTATGCGAATATTTATCGGATAGCTAGAATAATTATTTGTTTTATTTTAACAATATCTCTTTTTTTACCTGGTCTTTTAAATAAAAACAAAAGGGAACTATTTCTGCAGAAGTGGAAATTATTAATTTTATTTTTGCAGCCTAATTTAAAAATGCCCGATAAATAATATTAAGTTAATCTTAATATTATTTATCGGGATCGGAAAATAATGAAAAATATACCTAACCAGCAAAACCTTGAAGCAAAAAGAGCGGAATCTAAGCGGCCTTTCAGCGGCGAGAATATACTTAAAGATGAAGGTCTTAATTCGATGCATCGTGAACGCGCTAAAATGATTTTAACCGATTTAAAAGAACTCGAAGAAATTAAGAATATTTCATCTTTCAATCCATTTCTTGAAATTGGTGCAGGAAGTGTTCAAAGAAGTACGGCTTTAATGAATAATTACTTAGTCAATGGTGTTGCTACGGATATTAGCCAGAACTCCTTGCTTGATACTCCATATATTCTTTCATTATTAAATTACAAGCGTAAACCTATGATGATTTGTTGCGATGCTCATTATTTGCCATTTTTATCAAACACATTTCAGTTTATTTTTGCGTATCAAACATTACACCATTTTGAAAATCCTATTCCTGTAATAGATGAGTGTTATCGCGTACTTGGTAAAGGTGGTTATTTTTACTTCAATGAAGAACCAATGGATAGTATTCTTAGGCGCTTATTGCGTGGAAATCGCATGCTTTCTCATCCTCCGACACGGCTACAAAGATAATGTTAAGGGATTGTGTTTAAAGACAGATGGAGAATCTGCAGTTAGTGATTTTAGTAAACGATTAATGTGTCTTGATTGTAATGAGACACAATTGTTACATGAAGGTAAACAACTTCGTTGTAAAAACTGTGGTAGAATATACCCTATTACTATTGATGTTATACGTATGTTACCAAAAGAATTAGAGGCAAAACTTTATTCTGAAACATAATAAGCCAGTTATTAACTTGTTTTTTGAATGTAATATTTTTATTTAATAGGGAGAATAAGGATAGAAGTTTCTATAATTGAACGATCTCCAAAAAATAATATTATTGATGTTTTAAAAAGTATTTTTTCAGAAAAATCTTTTTATTATGTCGCGTGATTTTTCTTTAGAAATGCAGAATAAAGTTGATAATATAATAAAAGAGTATCCTCTCAAAAAATCATGGTAAAACTCGTTTTTGATTTATCTAAAGTGAGCATTTATGCTGGTTTTACTTTTAAGTAACCAGCATTTACCATGCTTTTTTGAGAGGATACGAAATTACCTAAAGATGTGATTAATATCAAATTAATAGGTCAGCTAATAAATTCATCTGGTTCAGTAGGAGCAAATTATAGAGAAGCTAATGAAGCTTTAAGTAAAAAAGATTTCCTTCACAGAATGAAAATTACTAGAAAAGAATGTAAAGAAAGTAGTTATTGGTTAGAACTTCTGAAGGAGGCAAACCAAGATTTTACAAAAGAAATAAATTCTTTTATAGAAGAATCAAAAGAACTAAGAAATATTTTACCTCTATAATTGACAAATCAAAATAAATGTTTTTTATTGTAAATTTGTTATTTCTTGAAATTTTGGATTTGTTTGTAATTTGTGTATTGTAAATTGTGATTTATCTTTTATGTGATTTGTCTTTCATATGGTTTCGTTATTGTAAATTTGG
>JACRDZ010000014.1 GCA_016212735.1 Candidatus Firestoneibacteriota bacterium
CCGTATGTAAAGAGAATAAGCGTAACGCAGAACAGCAAAAAAATATACGAAGCAATATGGGATGAAATAGCAGTTGTTAATGGGCAAAAGCGGGAATTAAGAATTACAACAGATAATAACTCATCAGATAGATTAATAAGTGCACAAGGCAATATGGAAGTAGAAGTAGAATTTAGCAAGGAAATAGAAGCAGTAAAAGTAAATAACGCAGTCATCCCAATAGTAAGCATAAGCAGTATGGTAGGGCCGGTAGAGCCATGGGAAATGGAGCTGTTTGGAGAAATTTATGGAGGAAGGCTATATGACAATGGGAAAATATGGAAAGGGAGATTAGATTTTTCTAAGTTAAATAAACTTGAACAAGTAACAATATCAAATAATCGCACTTTTATAATCTCTGCCAGAGATAAGAGCAATCATTATAAAAGAGAAGGCTTACCAGAATATGGATATGAGCTGGATAATAATCCAGAAACAATAGCCAAATGTGAGGCATCATATCCATACAATTGGAATGATTATAACCCAGGACAAGATAAAAACCATTGGATAAACATAATAAATGTATCAACAGCAATAGCAGGGAATAGCAATCCTGATGAAAATGAATCCGTAGGATTGGGAACAGCCAATAGCCAGGCATCCAATAATCAAGAACCGCAGTCAGATCGCAATAAAATCAAGATATTCGGCAATGGGTATGTAAATGAAATGAAGGAATTTTTAAATAAGCTAAACATAAAAGATGTAAGTATATTATCCATAAATCCAAGCTATAAAGATTTAGATGAGACAAAAATATTAATTGTGCCAACAGGGGGGCTGGATTCAATCAATGATTTGGATGCTCTTGATGAAGAGAGCCAGATAAAAGGGCTAATAGAAAGCTATGTTAAAAATGGTGGAAACTTGCTTGTGTTTAGCCAGGTAAAGAATGAAGATTACGGAGTAGTGCCTTTGCCGGAGGTAGAGACGCAAAATTTTGCGTCTGTACAAGTCACAAGTGAAACCCTGAACCCTCAAACCTCAAACCTCAAACCTGCTTTATACGTCTACGGCTGTCAGACAGATCCATCATGCTGGGACAGGAGCATGTTTTTTACGCAATATCATCCAATATTATCATCATTTGAAAAGCGAGAATTAGACATACCAGTAGATGGATTTGTGTACCAATATCCTAAAACAAGTGAAATAATATTAGAAAGAAATGCAAATTATTATCCGAGTTTGATTACATACAAATTGGATTCATTCAGCGGTTATGTAGTCCTGACTAACCAATTTTCAGAATGGGGCGCGCAGCATGGACAAAGTTCACGTGAAGACAGGAATTTAGTGCGTGATACAGTAAGCTGGATGCTAAATCCGAATTTATTATTTGAGACCACAAGACCGGAAGGGGAGGGCGTCATAAATGTCGCGCCTACAATAGAATTACGTAATACAAGCATAGATACAACATATTACGCAAAGATATTTGTAATGAATCCGAATAGGGAAATAGTAAAATACGAAAGTATACAAATAACAATATTGCCAAAAGAATATAGAACATCGAATGTAGAACTAACAATAGACACAACAAGCATGCTTGGAATATGGGGAATTGGGTATGAGCTGGGGAGAAATATAGAGGTAGAGACGCAAAATTTTGCGTCTGTACAAGTCACAAGTGAAAACATAGAACGTGTTTTATCTGCCTGGGCATATGGATTTGCGATACGGAAGAAAAATATAGAAGAAAAACAAAATACATACGAAATAATTGTAGCAATAGAATCAGATAAAGAAATATATTATGAAGGAGAAACAGGAATATTTACAATATTTGTAAAAAATATAAGTGAAGAAGAGAAAAACGTAAAAATAAATTTAACATTACCATATAACCCTCGCTCCTCAATACCAGAAGATAAACGAAAAATGGAAATAGCTGTCCCTTCAAAAGGAGAAGAAAAATTAGAAATAGGAATAGGGCCATTAACAGGAACGGGTGCATTATGGGTAACAGATACTGATTGGTTTGGTGTTACAGCACCAAAAAGTATAAGTTATGAACCCAAAAGGCGAGGATTTTGGGTAATGCCCGTGCGAATACAAGCAGGATTAAGAATAGACAAAGAAATATACGAGCCAGGAGAAGAAATAAAAGCAGAGATAGATATATTAAACCCGGCAGAAGCGAATTTAGAAGGATATGAAGTAAAATTAGTCATAAAAAATGATCTAAATACAGCAATATGGTCAGATGAATATGTAAATGGGAAATATGGACAAACAGAGTTTTTAATAAACTTTGATTCAGGCAGTTTAATAAAACTAACACGCAATATATTGCTGGATACAACAATGCTAAAAGGAGACTATTACATAGATGCAAAAATATACAATAAAGATAAAATCAAAGCAGCAAATACAGTACCAGTAAAATTTCAATTTTATGGTACAGAATTAAGCATAGAGCCGGAATTACCGCAAATATGGAAAGATATAAACATAATTAAATTTAACATAACAAATATAGGCAAAGTAAAATGCGGGGAAGCAAGTATAGAATTAAGCCTGTATAATCAAAACACAGGAGAAATGATATTAGGAGAAGGAGTAGATTTTGGTCCAATAGAAATCGGGCAAAAAATAAGTTTAGAAAAAGAAATGCGTTTAAACTGGGATAAACTAAAACCAGGGGCATATAGATTTTATTACACATTGCGATATAGAGGGCATGAATATGCATATTACAAAGATATAAAAGATGCGTTTAAATATATTGTCATAAATAAATTTGATAAACCATGGTACAGACAAGGAGAAAACCTAAATATGGACCTGGAAGTAATTTATGCAGGGGAAATAGAAGAAAAAGCAAAAATTTCTTTTGAAATAGCATATTTAAATTGGGAAACAACAATAATAAATACATATAGTCCAGCAAATAAAGAGCGGAAATATAAATTGTTAGCAGGAATACCAGAAGAAATGCCAAGCGGAGTATATGAACTAAAGATAGAAGTAGAAAAAGAGGAAAATGTAATAAGCAGCAGGATAGAGAGTTTCAGTGTGCCGGGATTTAAGATGGAAGGGGAGATAGTAAATGGGGAAATGCAAAATGAAAAATTAAACCAAATGCAAAATGCAAATTTCAAAATGCAAAATGAAAAATTAAAACCCCTTATAGGGATACAGCTAGAAAATACAGGCGGAGTAAAAGGGATAGGGGAATATAATGTGGAAGTAAGGGATAATACAAATTGGTGCGCAATAAGTGAAAAAAAGCAAGTAAATTTAAAACCAGGAGAGAAATATAATACAACATTAATTCTGTCAGATCAATTACGAACAGGGTATTATTATGTAAAATTATTAACATATGACAATATAACAAAATACGAAGAAGCGAAATGGGAGAAAGTATTTAAAATAGGAATAGATGGAGAAATTACAATAATTCCTTCAAAAGAAGAATTTGATACAACAGATATAATAAAAGCCAATGTAGAAATAAAAAACACAAGTGAAATACCAATAGAAAATGGGATAGTAAAAATAAAAATAGGATCCCCGTATATTTCATTAAAGCAAGTAGAAGAAAAAGAAGAAATAGTTCCATTACCGGATGGATATAAAGAGAGTTTTGATGTTTTGGTTAACTCATCCACCCATTCACCCATCAACTCATCTACTAATTCACCCATCAACTCATCTACTATATGGTTAACTTACGTTGGGGAAGACAGGAATATATATTATGCAGTTGGAAAAATCCAGACACTGACCACTGACACTGACACTGTTTTAATAACATGGCAAAGTAATTATGTAAGCGCAACAAATTATAATCGGGAATTAAGAGAAATTATAAAAGAAGCAGAAGAATTATATGTGTATGGCAAGAATAAAGGATTGGAGCAAGCAGCAATCCCTTTTATGTGGGACACAGCAGGGGGATTTGGGATAAAACTTGCTCCAGCATATAATGCAGGGTGGCTGGAGACAGAGGATATAAGTTTGCCGGGAGTGGTGCAGATACTAAAAATAGAGGCACAAAGTTACAAAGGCACAGAGGCACAGAGTTCAACTCAACAACTCATAAACTCATCCACTCATCAACTGAATTTCTATTTCAGCGTAGGGGAAAAGGTATATGATACGAGTATAAGCATACCAAACTACAAGGTGCGAACAGGATGGCCTAAAATATTAAACAATGATTTGAGCGCGCAAGAAGCAAATCCAGGATGGCGCAAATAGTAAACATAATTTCAGGCAGGGTGAACATAAAGGGAAATATTGGTATAAATTTCCATATAAATTACTTTAAGTCCTTTATAATTTACTTTCGCCTTTAAAACTATTATTAAAATCCGGTGAAGCATTTTGCCTGATAAATCAGGCAATTACATCTGTAGCCTAAAGTTAAATTTTTAGAATTGTAGTGGCTTGTGATTTATCAAGCTGAAAGCATTGTTCGATAAATCGAATTACTTCTAAAAAATTTAAGATAAAAAATTTTAATTATAAGAAAATTTTCGCTTGACAAAAATGAAATAAAAAAGTAAAATTTAAAATAAAAAATAATACATTTAAAAAACAAGGAAATGCATGCAAAACATACATGACAGTGGATATAAACGTCTATTTTCACACAAAGGATTTATAAAACAATTATTAATGAGCTTTATACCGTTCGAATGGGTAAAACAAATAAATTACGAAAAAATCGAGAAATTAAACGTTAGTTTTGTAAGAAAAAATTACAAAAATAAAGAATCAGATGTAATATACAAATTACCATACAAAGACAAAGAAATATACATATACATACTAATAGAATTTCAAAGTGCGGTAGACAAATGGATGAGCTTGAGGATGTTATCGTATATAATAGATTTCTACGAAGACTTGATAAAGCAAGAAAAGCCTGATAAATTACCAGCCATATTTCCAATAATGCTATACAATGGCGAAGAAAAATGGACAGCGAAAGAAGAAATATCAAAATTAATAAAAAATATAGAAAATGCAGATGAAATAAGAAAATACGTACCTAAATTTGAATATTACAAAATAATAATCAATGAATTTGAAGAAGAGAAATTAGAACGAATAAACAATGCAGTATCAGGTATATTTTTAATAGAAAATGCAAAAGATGACATTGAGATAGAAAAGCGTATAGGACAAACAGTAAATATATTAAAACAAGAAATAGATAAAGATATAATAGACGGATTTATAAATTGGATAAGAAGAATACTGGAAGAAGAAGGTGTAAGTGAAGAAATAGATAAAAAATTAGAAAGCCTGAAGGAGGGAAAGACAATGCTAACGAACGTAATAGAGAACATGAGAATAAAATACAGAAAAGAAGGGATGCAACAAGGGATGCAACAAGGGGTCTTTGCAACAGCAAAAAATATGTTTAAAAAAGGATTTGAAGAAAAAGTAATAGAAGAAGTAACAGGATTAAGCAAGGAAGAATTAAAAAAGATAAAAAAAACAATGCATTAGAAAATAGGCTAAAAATAAATTGAAAAATCGAAAATTATCTTGACATAAAATTTTTGTTGTAGTAAATTTTAGAAACTTCGGAAAAAATATATAAAACAAGTTGTAAAATGTGTAAAACCACGGAACTTAATGTATATTAATGTTGTAGAGTGTAGTTGTTACAAAGAAATCTTGTGAAAAGCTGTGAAATCATGTGGATAAAAAAATAGATCCACGAGATTACACAAGATTAACACGAGATTGCTATTGTTACGAGTCACGGAACACGAACAACGGATAACGGTTTTTTAAACGTGGAGAAATGCACATGCGGAAATTAATTAACCTAACAGAAAAACTCGCAGAAAAAACTTTTCAAATTAATTCAAAAATCAATCATAAATATTTTTATTTTAATAACTACAAACATATTGTAGTTGCTCGATTTATCGAGCCTATATTATCATCTAATAATGAAAGGAAGTGAGAATAGAAAAATTAAAATGAAAATTAAAATAAAAAAAAGCTAATTTTGGTGTGATAGATATCTTGTCTTTTTAAAAACGAAGGTAAGCGTTCAGCCATCAGCATTCAGCATTTAGCTAGAACTAAGAGAATAAAGATAAAAACTAAATTTTGAATGATACACTTACTTTTATATTTGCTTAATCTTACAAGCTGATAGCTGACAACTGATAGCTAAACGCTTATTAAATTCAGACAAAATATCCATCATACCAAAAAGCATATCAAAAAATAAAATAGCAAATTTAGAAATAAAAATTAATATAAAATAATAAGTGTGAATAAGAAAAATAAATTGTATGGGCAGACCTATGTGTCTGCCCTTTGGGAAAAAAAATTCACAGTAGTGGGAAAAAAAATTCCCATAGACATAAAAAAATATGAAAAAAACGAGAGAAATATTATAAAACCAAAGCAGATAGCTGGTAGCTGAACGCTGATAGCTTTTGGCATAGTAATTGCTTTTAAATAAAGGGGAGAAATGAGTAAAAGCGTGGAAGCGTGAATGAGTAAATGGGTGGATGAGTTAAAGAATTTAATAAACACATATTCGCATTAACACATCTACGCATATACCCATACACTCATATCCACACTCAAACGGAGGAGTCAAAGATGGAAGGATCAGTATTTATGTCTGATAGTGCTGATAATATAGTTAATTCAGTTCGTAAGCGCCGATCTTATCATACAAACGTTAAAATTTTGGCAAAGGCTGACTTGCTGCCGGAAGAAATGCTTGAAGCTATTCCGAAATCAAATATATCAAGATGGGAAA
>JACRDZ010000135.1 GCA_016212735.1 Candidatus Firestoneibacteriota bacterium
GATATATTTATAATTTTAAAACTCTGTGTCCTCAAATTAATTTTTACTTATAAAAGCTTTGTGTTTTATGATCTTTCTTACTTTTTTTTTGAGAACACTGAGTAATAAATAAAAATAAAATAAAAAATACTCTCTAGTTCTATGTGGTTAATTTCTTTCTTGGGAAACTTCTGTACCCTGCTGGTTGACTAATATATAAATATCAGGCAACATTTAATATAAATTATGTGATTGGTACTGTCGTTTCATGAAAAAAGAAGGGCAAAATGAAACCACAGAGATTTACTCTGTGGTTATTTTTTGGAATCAGCACGTGATTTATCTGGAGATAAGCATGAAAAAAATATTATTTATTGTAACGTCAATCATTATTGTTTTTGCACTAATAATGATTTTAAATCTTAAATTAAATCATGAAAATAGGGAAAAAATAATAACTATAGGTATCCTTAACATAAATACTGGACTTAAAGCTGTGATTTATGGTTTTAAAACAGGAATGCAGAAATATAAATATGTTGAAGGTAAAAATATAAATTACATTTATAATAGTACACTTAATATGCATGAATTAGATGGAGAAATTAAAAGTATGATAGAAAAACATGTTGATATGTTTTTAACAATTAGTACACCCATTGCAAAATATGCTAAGCTTGCACTTGAAAATAAAAATATTCCAATTGTGTTTGCATCTGTTCTTTTACCTGTTAAATCAGGAATTATTGACAGTTTGATTCATCCTGGCGGAAATATCACAGGTATACAGGTTGGAGGGAGCACTGAAAAAGCTCTGGAATGGCATAAAACTATTTTACCGAATTCAAAATGCATATTAGTTCCATATGTTCCAAATGATGAAGCTAGTAAATATAGTCTGGCTAATTTAGAAAAAGCTGCTGCAAAACTGAATATAAAACTTATTATTAAACAAGTTTTCACATCAGATGACTTGAAATCCGTACTTGAGACTATTCCGAAAGAAGCAGATTCGATATGGCTGTTAAATTCAAATTTCCTTGTTTCAAATATAAAAATTTTTACAGATAGCGCAATTAGACATAAAATACCGCTTTCATCCGGAACATCACAGTATAAATCAGGCGTATTAGTTTCATACGGACAGGACCCTTTTGAGACAGGGATACAGGCAAGCCGTCTTGCGCATAATATTTTACATGGAGTATCTCCATCTGATTTGCCTGTCGAAACTGCGGATTTTTTTCTTGGAATAAATCTTAAAACAGCAGAATTAATAGGAATTAAAATCCCTGATGATATTTTACAGCAGGCAGATGGAATAGTTCGTTAAGAGGAATATATGTTTAATAAATTTGGCAAGAATAGTATCAGAACACGTTTTAAAGCTGCATTTTCTTTTTTGGTAATCCTTCCTTTGTTTCTGCTCGGTATAATTCTTATCTGGCAGAGTTATATCGTTCAATTTGAACAATCAAAAAACCTACAGATTAAAATATTGGACGAAGCAGAAAATCAAGTTAAAAATTATATATATAATTTTGAAAATAATCTGAATATGATGATCAGCATGAATGATATTAACAATAAAGGAGATGAAGAGCAATATATAATTCTTTCAAAAATGCTTTTACATAATTCTAAATATTATAAAAACGTATTTAATGAACTTGTTCTGGTTGATGAAAAGGGAAAAGAGAAGATACATTTAAGCCGTGTTTCTATTTATACAAAAGATAATCTCATCTCCAGATCAAAAGATCTTGAGTTCGTCATACCAATAAATAACAATAAAATCTATTATAGTCCGGTTTTTTCTGACAAAATAACTGGTGAACCTTATATTAATATTGGTATACCCATAATTGATATCCATAGTGGTCTTGTGAAAAATGTACTTATTGCGAAAATCCATTTAAGAGATATATGGGAAATAGTAACGAATATTTATCTTGATAGAAATATCATTGTTTATATTTTAGATAATCAAAATAAAATCATAGCTCATCCAAATCCTTCAATTATACTGCGCGGGACTTTTATTAATACTGGAGATATGTCTGAAATCAGTAAAGGATTATCTGGTTTTAATGTTTTTAAAACAGTAAAAAAAATAGTATTGTGTAACCAGATTTTTTATATTGTTGCTGAAAGACCTGTTATAGAAGCATTATATCCTACAATTCAAATAGTGTTATTTATTACAGTAATTTTTTTAATAGCAATTACGGGAGCATTAGTACTGCGTTATATTGTCAATAGACAGGTTATTCAACCAATCGAATCTCTGGCATCTGTTGCAAAACAAATAAGTAACGGAAATTTATCTGCTCAGGCTATTGAGACAACTGGTGATGAATTTGGAACTCTGGCAAATGTATTTAATAATATGACAGGGAAGTTAATAAGAACTATAGAAGAAAAAGAAGTTCTATTAAAAGAAATTCATCATAGAGTTAAAAATAATATGCAAATTATTTCAAGTATCCTTAATCTACAGACAGGATATACAAGTGATAAAGAAACAATTACAGCTTTAAGAGAATCAAGAGATCGTATTCAAGTTATGGCTCTTATTCATGAAAAACTGTATCAGTCCAAAAATTTGTCAAAAATTGATTTTTATGAATACATTGATGAACTTATAACAAATCTATTCTCCTCATACGGGATCAAAAGTGAAATAATAAAATTTGAAATTGATGTTAAAAATATTTTTCTTAATATCAATACTGCTATACCATGCGGTTTAATAATAAATGAACTTATTTCAAATTGCCTTAAACATGCTTTCCCAAACAGAAAAAGCGGTAAGGTAAAATTAAGTATTTATAATGATAATGAAACTTATACAATAATAGTAAGTGATGATGGAATTGGTTTGCCAGAAAATTTTGATTATAGAAAGACAGAAAGTCTCGGGATCAAATTGGTGGCATCTTTGATAAATCAGCTGAATGGTACTCTAACTCTGGATAAAAACATGGGAACTACTTTTAAAATTATGTTTCAAGTCAAAGGAAATACTATTTAAAATGTGTTATAATATACCCAAGCTAATCAGGTTTGAGAAATTTAGAATGATCAGATGTGCTTCAGATTGGAACGATATTAGTTCGCAAAACCGCAGGCGTAGCTTTGAGCTACGTTGAGGATTTTGCGAATGAATATCGTTCCAAGATGGGGTACAGATAACGTTATAAATTCGCAAACCTGATTAGCTTGGGTATATGTCAAAAGGAGCGACATTATGGTTGATAAAAAAATACTTGTTGTAGAAGATGAAAGTATTGTTGCCATGCATATAAGTGAGAGTCTTAAAAAAATGGGGTATTCAGTTCCGGCAATTGCTGTTTCAGGAGAAGATGCGGTTATGAAAGCTCTGGAAATCAAACCTGATTTGATTTTAATGGATATTGTATTAACTAGACATGACAGGTTGGAATCAAAAAAATGCTATAGGCAAAAAACTTTCAGATGTGCTGAAATTTAAAGACAAACATATTTCTTTTATTGAACAGGATCTGGTAAATAAAGTTCTTATGGAAGGAACAGTATTAAATTTATTAGAGGATCACATTCTAATTACTAAATATGGAACAGAAATACCGCTTTCTATTAATATCGCACCATTGAAAGAAGGTAATACACCGGGTATTGTTCTTGTCTTCAGAGACAATTCAGAACGTAAACAGTTTGAGGAAACCATTAGATATCAGGCATACCATGATATTCTTACTGATCTGCCAAACAGAATGCTGTTCATTGATCATTTTACTCTGGAATTGGCTCAGGCAAGACGTAACAGTAAAAAATTGGGAATATTGTTTATAGATCTCGATTGGTATATTACCAACCTCAGGTGGACATGAATATGCAGAAAATAATAAGTTCGGAGTTGGTTATCTTTCATTAAACAATCTTAAAAAATTCCATATTCAAAAATTGAAAATTGACAAAACTTTTATTAATGATATTTCCCACGATCCTGACACAGATTCTGTTGTAAATGCAATAATCGCCATGGCACACAATCTTAATTTAAAGATAATTGCTGAAGGAGTTGAAAATAAAAACCAGATAGATTTTCTCCGTTCCGCTGGTTGTGATGAATTTCAAGGAAATATATACACTAAACCTCTGTCAACAGAAGAGTTTAATGATTTTCTTACAACAATAAAACAGTAAATAAAATGAAACATCCATTAAAAAAGATGCACATTTAGCTCTCAAGGAAATTAACGGCAAATGAAATTTGATTTTAGATAAATAAGTAGATAAAAATCATATTTATGTTATAATAATAAATTATGATAACTAAATGCTTGATGAATAAAAATATGTATATTTTATTAACATCAGGAATATTACTATTTTTTTTCTACGGTTGTGCTGGGAATAAAGATAATGCCAGGATTGATTACAGAGAACTAGATAAAAAAGCTCTGGAAATAATGGAAGTGGCAAAAGCTCATTATGAAAAAAAGAATTACTTCCGCGCTAGATGGAATTATGGGAAAGTTATTAAAAAATATCCGAAAAGTAATTATGCTGATGATGCTCAGTTTAATATTGCCAGGATTTTTCACGAACAGGAAAGTTACTGGAGAGCTATTGACGAATATAAAAAACTTGTTGACGACTTTCCTGCAAGTGACAAAATACCGGATACGGCAAAATATCTGAATGAAATTGGGGAGGAGTACTGGCAAAAAAATAAAAAATATGATGCTGTTGAAACATTTAAAAAAGCTATAGAGATTTATCCTTTCGGGAAATTTGCTCCAGATATTCAATTTAGAATTGCGAATTACTATTTTGAAGAAAAAGAATATGAAGATGCGATAATTCATTTTGAAAAAATAATAAGATTATACCCTGATCATCCTATGTTTTCCATGTCAGAATATAAACTGGGAATATGCTATTTTAATGCTTCATCCCAGTGGGCTTTAGACCAGGAAACCACTCAAAAAGCTATACATCAGATGGAAATATTTATAGAACGTTATCCTAACAGCATTTATATTAATGAATTAAAAAGCAATATAAATATTTGCAAGGATCGTTTATCAAAGCGGCTTTATAAAACAGGAGAATTTTATTTTGATAATGATAAACATGAAGCAGCAGTTATATATTATAAAAATGTAATTGAAGAATACCCTGAAACAAAATGGGCAGCATATGCTCAATTTGGAATAGCTGAAACATTCGAAAAAGAAAGTGATTGGAATAAAGCTATTCAAGCTTATAGGAAATTACTTGAAGATTATCCAGATAGTGAATTAACAGAAAAAGTACTTACCCACATAGAAAGAGTAAATAGTAAAATTGTAAAATAGATAAGTGGATGATAAATATTATGAATATTTTTCACAACTTTGATAGACCTGGAAATTATTTAAAAAATATAGTAATAAGTATAGGAAATTTTGACGGTATTCATCTTGGACATCAGAAAATACTCAAGGAATTAATACAAGAAGCTGCAATGTGTGAAGGAACACCGCTGGTTCTTACTTTTATACCTCATCCTCTTACAATATTAGCGCCTGAAAAATCACCTCCTTTATTAACAAGAATTAAAGATAGATTATTATTAATTCAAAAATACGGGATAGATAATATTCTTCTTATAAATTTTGACAAAAGATTCTCGGAAATCACTCCGGAAATTTTCATTAAGGATTATCTTGTAAATCAGCTTCGCATAAAAAAAATTGTTATAGGACAGAATTATTTTTTCGGTAGAAATAAACAGGGGAATATAGATTTTTTAAAAAAATATGCAAAAGTATATAATTTTAATGTTAAAGTTGTTTTACCTTTTATTATTGATAACCAGATTCTAAGCAGCTCAAAAATTCGTTTTTTTATTAAAAACGGCGATTTAGAAAATGCAAAAAAATATTTAGGACGGGATTATTTTATAAGAGGTAAAGTTGTATCAGGTGAATCAAGAGGTAGAACTATTGATATACCAACAGCAAATCTGCAAGAACTGCCTGTACTTTTACCTCCATGTGGAGTATATTATACAAAAGTAATTTATAAAGAAAAAGAATATAGAGGAGCTACTAATATAGGAATAAGACCAACTTTTGGAGATAATCAAAATAAAATAGTTGAAACACATATATTGGACTTCAACGAATTTTTATATCATCAGGAAATAACTATCAGGTTTATTAAAAAAATACGTGATGAAATTAAATTTTCATCAATAGAAGAACTAAAAGCACAGGTAAAAAGAGATATTGAAAAAATAAAACAAATTTAAAAGGAACAGCGATGGAAGAAGATTGTATAGTTACTTTTTTACCAGAGAATAAGACTGTAAAAGTATCTCGAGGTACTTTACTTATTAAAGCAGCCGCACAAGCAGGAGTACATATTAACGCATCCTGCGGCAATGAAGGTGTGTGCGGTAAATGCAGAGTTATTATTGAAAGAGGAGAATATACAACAGGAGTTACACCCTTTCTTACAAAAGATGAAGTAAATAGAAACTATTGTCTTGCATGTCTTACTCTTGTTGAAGGTGATTTGCTGGTAAGAGTACCTGTTGAGTCTCAAGCTGGTAAAGCAAAAATATTAATTGGTACTCTGGAAGATAAAAAAACAATCGAAGTAGCATCATGGGAACTTACTCCACGAACAAAAAAAATATTTCTCGAATTGCCGCCGCCATCTATAACTGATAACTTAAGTGATTTTGAAAGATTGACACGTGAGTTAAGAAAAAACGGTTATGAAGATATAACATGCAGCCTTTCTATTCTTAAAAAAATGGCTTCTGCTGTCAGAAAAAAGCTGGGAAAAATAACTGTAACAGTCCTGGAAACAAATTGTACTGTTGAAATTACTGATATAGAGCCGGGAGACAGCACCAGACATCATTTTGGACTTGCAATTGATATAGGTACAACATCAATTGTCATATATATTATTGATTTGCTCACAGGTAAAATAATTGATGTCGCTTCAGATTATAATTCCCAGATTAAATGCGGGGCGGATATTATATCAAGAATAGTTTATTCTACTCAACATGGAGGTCTTTTAACACTGCATAATCTTGTAATTACAACAATAAATGAGTTAATACAAAAACTTCTAACAGAAAGGAATATAAACCAGAAATTAATTGACAGTGTTGTTATATCCGGTAATACAACAATGACACATCTTTTTCTGGGACTTGATCCAAGACATATTAGAGAAGATCCATATATCCCAACAGTAAATTCTGTTCCTCTTTTAAAAGGAGGCGAGTTAAATTTAAAAACGAATAAGAATGCTTATGTTTACTGTATGCCTATAGTATCAAGTTATATAGGCGGAGATATTACTGCTGGAATACTGGCTTCGGAAGTATATAGAAAAAAAGACCTGACAATGTTCATAGATATTGGGACTAATGGGGAAATTGTACTTGGAAATTCAGAATGGATGGTTTCTGCTTCATGTTCTGCAGGGCCTGCATTTGAAGGTGGTGGTGTTAAATTTGGTATACGTGCGCAGGAAGGAGCCATTGAAGGTATTATAATCAATAGTGAAAACCATGAACCTATCTATTCAACAATTGGAGGTCATAAACCGCACGGTATTTGCGGTTCTGGAATAATTGATATTGTTGCAGAATTATATATTAAAGGCATAATTAATCAAAAAGGAAAGATACAAAAAGATTTATCTTCCAAACGCATCCGTGAAGGTGAGTGCGGAATGGAATATGTAATAGTATGGAAAGAAGATACGGATGATGCAGCAAGAGACATTGTATTTACAGAAGCAGATATAGATAATATTATACGTACAAAAGGAGCAATATACGCCGGTTTTTCAGTATTGCTTAATCAGATGGGATTTACTTTTCATGATATTAATATGTTTCTAATTGCAGGTGGATTTGGGAATTATCTTAATATAGAAAAAGCAATTATAATTGGAATGCTGCCGGATTTACCCACAAGCAGATTTAAATATATTGGGAATACTTCTGTTCTTGGTGCACAATTGGTTCTGTTATCAAATAAAATGAGAAAAGATGCTGAATATATAGCCAAAAATATTACATATGTTGAATTAAGCGTATCACCTTTATTTATGAATGAATATATTTCATCTTTATTTCTACCGCATACAAATATTGATACATTTCCTAATGTTAAAAAATTAATAAAGACCATTTAAATATTTTGACTTTTAATTGTTATGATATAAAATATAGTAAAATTAGAATTATAACCTGAGGGTTATATAAATGAAACATGTTGCAGTATTATGTTTTTTTATATTCTGTATATTCTGTATAAAATCGTCCTCCTGTTTTGCAATTGAATACAGCGAAATGGAAATGGAGAACAAAGAAATTATATTTAGAACTGGATATGATAATTTCCTATCTAAAAGATACGATGCTGCAATCGAACAATTTTCTAAATATATTAATAAATTCCCTAAAGATAAAAATATAATATCTGTATATTATCTTTTTGGAGAAAGTTATTATGGAAAAGGTGAATATGAAAAAGCAATAAATATTTTTCATACAATACTTAATAATTATCAACCAACAGAAATATTAATTCGTAAAACAAATTTTTCTCTGGCATACGCATATATCAGTAATAATCAAATTGAAAAAGCAATGGATGAATTTGCGCATATTGTCAGCAATTATCCTTTTACTACAGAAGGATTATTATCGCAGCTAAAACTTGGGGACTGTTTTTATGATAAACAGGAATTTGAGAAAGCATCTGAAGTATATAATAAAGTATATAATAAAGTAATTGAGAATAAAGCAATAACCTCTTCACTACCGGATATAGGTAACAGATTAGCTGCATCTTTATTCAGGCTTGGAGAGTTCAATAAATCAATAAAAATTTACGAAGAAATAATATCCAAATTCCCAGAACATGAAAAAATATCATCTATAAAAATAAATTTAGCAATAATAAATTTATATATAAGAAACTTTAATAAATCGCGTGAGATACTTTTTGAGATTACAAATCCTCGCTTTGCAGGTCCAAAAACAA
>JACRDZ010000137.1 GCA_016212735.1 Candidatus Firestoneibacteriota bacterium
ATGCGAACGACTCCAACTTTTCTAAGTTCTGGATCTTTAAGAAAAGGATTCCCTCGAAAAAGCGGAAGATTAAGTGCATGGTGCATGTCATGATATAAATTTGCACCTGTGGAAATTATCCAATCTACAAATCCAGCTTTAATAAGCGGAATTACAGATGAAGATCCCAATCCGGCTGGAGTAAGAGCCCCAGCAAGGCTCATTCCAACAGTTACATCTGGTTCCAGCATCTTTTTTGTAAACAAATGACATCCTTCGTGAAGACGTCCTGCATTATAAGCAAGAAAAATATTATCAATTATATCTGAAAATTTTTCTTTACCTGTAATCGGTTTTGGTATAATACGCTGACCGCATAAAAAGTGCTGTTTGCCTTTAGAAAATTTATGAGGATATTTACTTACAAATTTTTTAGTTAAATTGATTTTATCCATATATTTTCTCCTGTTCTATGCTGTTAAAAAAATGATTATAACATAGGCAAAGAGTTTTTCAAGCTAATTTTAATTGACTACTGATATAATATATAGTTAAATAAGGATAAATTAATTAATACATATGGAGAATAAAATTGGAACCGACCGGGAAAATTTCTAATATTAAAAAGGAAGAATAGATAATGCTTGAAAAATTACAGGAACTGGAAAACAAATATTATAATCTTGAAAAGAAATTAAGTTCTCAGGAAATAATTAATGATCAGAAAATATTTAAAGAATATAGTAAAACATATTCTGATATGTCAGAAATAATTAAAAAAATATCTGAATATAAAAAAGTTATAGAACATATAAAAGATTCTAAATTTTTATTGGAAAATGAAAGCGATAAAGAATTAATCACATTAGCCCGCAATGAAATAGATGAATTGGAAGCTAAAAAAATACGATTAGAAACAGAATTAACAGTCCTTCTTCTGCCAAAAGACCCAAATGATGATAAAAATACAATTATAGAAATTAGAGCAGGGACAGGAGGGGATGAGTCTGCACTATTTGCCAGCGAACTCTTTCGTATGTATAGCCGTTATACTGAAAAACGAGGATGGAAAATAGAAGTATTAAGCTCTAATCCAATAGGAATAGGCGGTTTTAAAGAAATAATATTTGCTGTTACAGGTCAAAAAGTTTTTAGCAGAATGAAATATGAAAGCGGGACACATCGTGTACAGCGTGTTCCAATCACTGAAGGGTCCGGAAGAATACACACGTCTGCTGTCACAGTTGCGGTATTACCAGAAGCAGATGATATTGAAATAAACATAGATCCTAAAGATTTAAGAATTGATGTGTATCGATCAGGCGGGCCTGGGGGGCAGAGTGTAAATACTACTGATTCTGCAGTTAGAATTACACATATTCCTACAGGTATGGTAGTTCAATGTCAGGATGAAAAATCCCAGCATAAAAATAAGGCGAAAGCTTTACGTGTTCTAAATGCACGTCTTCTTGAGAAAAAAAAAGAAGATGCAGAAAAACAAAGATCAATGAACCGCAAGCTTCAAGTTGGATCAGGAGATAGAAGTGAGAAAATACGCACCTACAATTTCCCTCAAAACCGTATTACTGATCACCGTATAGGATTAACACTTTATCGCCTTGGTGATTTTATTGATGGAGATATTGATGAGATGATAGAAGCTTTAATTACTTATGATCAGACAGAAAAACTGAAAGAAAAGTAGTTTAAGGGCTTGCGAAGAAATAACTTGGACATTCTCGCTTGTCTTTTTGCCGGATTTCTGCGTTGCATCCTTGTTGCATAGCGCAATTCTGCTATGCACCTACGGATGCGCCTTTAACTCCGACAAAAGTCCTAAAGCGATAATTTGTCCAATTTATTTCTTCGCAAGCCCTAAAATGGAAAACATATGTCAAAAACAGATTCTAAAACATGGACTATACTTGAACTTATTAATGAAACAACTGCATATTTTAAAAAATACAATATTGAAAATCCTCGTTTAAATATTGAACGTATTCTTGAAGATGTTTTAAAGCTGAAAAGAATGGATTTATATTTAAATTTTGACCGTCCAATACAGAATTCAGAAATTGTAATAATACGTGAAATGGTAAAAAAGAGAGCCTGTCATATCCCATTATATTACATACTCGGGCATGCACCATTTTTAAATTGGAATTTTAAAGTAAATCCTTCAGTTCTTATTCCAAGGCCAGAAACAGAATTACTAGTTGAAAAGACAATGTTGCTGGTTAATAATATGGAATTTTCACATTTTCATATTCTTGATATTGGAACAGGCAGTGGTTGTATAGCAATAAGTCTGGCTAAATCCATATCTAACGTTACTGTTACTGCATGTGATAATTCTATGCATGCGCTTAATATAGCAAAAGAGAATGCTCAAAATCTGGGAGTTTTAGAAAAAATCAATTTTGTATTTATGGATATACTGCAAACGGATATTTCATTCCCGGATATACCATTTCAGATTATTGTATCTAATCCTCCATATATAAAACATAATGAATTTTATTCATTACAGGAAGAAGTAAAACAAGAACCTGTAAGTGCTCTTTCAGGAGGGAAGGATGGTTTGGATTTTTATAATAAAATAACAGATAAAATTTCAGATTTGATAATACATGGCGGATATGTTTTGATGGAAATAGGATCTGATATGGGAAAAGAAGTTAAGGCTATATTTAAAAAAAATACTTCATGCACTTCTGTAGAAATATTTAAGGATTATCAATCTCTGGATCGTATAGTAGTAGCTAAATTCTAATAGATGATATATAGGAGATTTATTAAATGGACAAAATAGTAGTTATAGGCGGCAAAAAACTTGAAGGTGTTGTAGAAATAAGCGGATCAAAGAATGCTACACTGCCTATTATGGCTGCATGTCTTCTTACAGGAGAAAAATGTGTTATTAAAAATGTACCTGAAATAAGAGATGTATTTACAATGATTCGTGTTCTTAATACTCTGGGAGCAAAAATTTATATTGCTGGAAATGAGCTTACAATTGACCCCTCAAATATTGTATGCTATGAAGCGCCTTATGAACTTGTGAAAACAATGAGAGCATCTTTTCTTGTGTTAGGTCCGTTATTAGCTCGTTTTGGAAAATCTAGAGTATCATTGCCTGGAGGGTGTGCGATTGGCCCGCGTCCTGTAGATATTCACCTTAAAGGATTTAAAGCTCTTGGAGCAGAAATTGAAATGGGGCATGGGGATATTAAAGCTTCGTGTTCTGGCAGACTGAAAGGGAACAAGGTTGTTCTTGATTATCCAAGTGTTGGTGCAACAGAAAATATTATGATGGCTGCAACTCTGGCACAGGGTAAAACTGTGATTGAAAATGCTGCCTGTGAACCGGAAATTATTGACCTGGCAAAATTTCTTATTTCTATGGGAGCTAAAATAGAAGGATCAGGAACCAATACTATTACAATTAGTGGTTCACGCAGAAGATCCTTAAAGGGAGCAACTCATAAAATGATTGCTGATAGAATCGAAGCAGGGACATTTATGATAGGCGCAGCAATTACTGATGGAAATGTTTTAATTAAAAACTGTGATTATTCTCACCACATAGCACTTATAAGCAAATTGGAAGAAGCAGGAGTTAAAGTTAAACAGGAAAAAGATGGAATCCGGATAACAAAAGCTGGAGATTTTAAACCTGTAAAGATTAAAACCATGCCGTATCCGGGATTTCCTACAGATATACAAGCACAGTTTATGGTACTTTTAAGTATTACTTCAGGACAAAGTGTTGTTACAGAAACAGTTTTTGAAAATAGATTTATTCATGTTGCAGAAATTAACCGTATGGGAGCAAATATTCGTATTGAAGGAGATAATGCTTTGATTGAAGGTGTTCCTTTTCTAACAGGAGCACATGTAATGGCAAGTGATTTAAGAGCAAGTGCAGCACTGATTATAGCAGGTTTGGTGGCGCATGGAGAGACCCATATACATAGAGTATATCATCTGGACAGAGGATATGAGAAAATAGAATCCAAACTATCTGGCCTGGGAGCAATGATTAATAGGATTTCAGGAGATACAATACAATAATATTATTATACTATAATATTGTTTAACCACAATAATATTAAACATATATATTATAATATTAAAATATTATAATATATGGAGCAAAAATGATAAAAGGGAATATTTCAAAAACCAATAAAAAATATTTAATATTTATATTATATCTCTTTATTTCTATTGTACTTATGGTTACCCAGATAAATCGTCCTCGCAGAACCAGTTTGATAAAGGAATTAGGACTTTTAATCCTCGTCCCTATACAAAAAACAACTATGAGTGTATCAAAAGGAATAAATGAAGTTTATAGAAATATAATGGAGCTCGGAACATTAAGAAATGAAAATAGAAAAATGATAGAACTCCTTAATAATTACAAACAACAAGAAAGTATATATCAGGAAGTAATTATAGAAAATCAACGTCTCAGGAAAATACTGAATTTTAAAAAACATCATAGTTATAATTTGATTTCAGCAGAAGTTATTGGTAAAGATCCTACAAACTGGTTTAAAACAATAATTATAAATCGCGGAACAAAATATGGAATTAAAAAAAATATGGCAGTAATTACACCAGACGGATTAGTAGGGAAAATTGTGGAAGGAACTAAATGGACAGCAAGAGTTCAATTAATACTTGATATGAATAGTTCACTTGGAGTAATAATACAACGTACAAGAACAGTAGGTATTTTAAGAGGATTATCACAAAAGATATGTCAACTGGATTATATTTCTCGTACAAAGGATGTAAAAATAGGTGATATGGTTATTACATCGGGTCTTGGTGGTATTTTCCCCAAAGGAATCCCAATCGGTAAAGTTAGTAAAATTGAAAAGGATAATTATGGACTTTTTCAGAAAGTTGAAATAAATCCAAATGTAAATTTTTATAATATTGAAGAAGTATTGATACTTGAAAAACCCATTGAATCTATTAATGAAGAAAATGAAATTAATGAATATAACGATAAGAGTGAAAATAGTAATAGAATATTGCAGTAAAATAAGGATTAGATTGTGAATATTTTAAAAAAATTTACCTTGATAATTATCGGGATATTAATTCAAGCATCTGTTTTTAATTTGTTAACAATAGAAAATGTTAAACCAGATATATTATTAGTAATTGTTATTTGTATTTCATTGATTTATGGAGCAGAACAAGGGATGCTATTTGGCTTTCTTTCAGGTCTTTCAGAAGATATTTTACTGGGTGGCATATTGGGTATGAATGCTTTTGTTAAAACAATTATTGGATTTTTTATCGGGATATCAAACGAGAAATTGTTTGGTGTAAGTACTACAACTCAGATAATAATAACATTTTTTGCGACTGTTTTAGAGGGAGGAATAGTTTATTTAATATTAAGTATTTTCCAGTACAATGTTTCAGCGTTTGGGAATTTTTTATATGTTATATTTTTATCAGCTTTTTATAATATCTTATTGGTTATTATTATTTTTCCGAAAATTAATAAATGGTAAAAAATGGAAGAGTTTGAAAGATATCAAAAACAGGTTAATCTAAAAAATCGTCTAATTATATTTACTTTAGTTATACATTCATTGATTGTTCTTATAATAATACGATTATGGTTTTTACAAATAATCAAATACGATTATTATCAGAAATTATCTTTAGAAAATCGTACACGCTTTGTGACTATTGAAGCATCTCGCGGGCTTTTTGTTGACCGCAATAATCATCTTCTTGTTGGAAACAGACCTGCTTATTCAATCGCTGTAATTCCAGAAGATATAAAAGATGATAAAGAAATTATTATAAAATTAAGTAATCTTTTAAATATATCTCAAATTGAAATAAAAAATAAAATAAATAAAAATAAACAGGGCCCTTTTTATCCTATACATCTTAAATATGATGCTGGTGAAGATGTTATTTCAGTTATTGAAGAAGATAAAGAAAATTATCCCGGGACAATAATTATTATCGAGCCATGTCGTGAATATATAAAAGAGGAATTCGGAGCACATTTTTTAGGTTATCTAGGAGAAATTAATGATAGAGAACTTAAAATGTCTAAATATAAAAATTATTGTCAGGGCAATATTATTGGCAAAACAGGGCTGGAAACGACTTATGAAGAGTATTTGAGAGGGAAAGAAGGGAAACGTAAAATAGAAGTCAATGCAAGAGGTCAGCAATTAAGCTCAAATATTGCAGAAGAACCTGTTTCGGGTTATAACATTATTCTCAGCATAGACAGAGATTTACAAGAAATAGCAGATAAAGCAATGGAGAATAAAAACGGTGCTATTATTGCAATTGATCCGGGTAATGGAGAGATTCTTGCTATGGTTAGTAAACCGGATTTTGATCTTAATATCTTTTCGGGTCAAGTATCACCCGATGAATGGGAAGAATTGAATACTAACCCATTGCATCCACTGATTAATAGAGTAATTACAGGGGCATATCCTCCAGGGTCTACTTTTAAAATTATTACAGCAATAGCAGCATTAGAAGAAGGAATCATTACACCGCAAAATACAGAAATATGTAATGGAGAATTTACTTATGGAAATATGGTTTATAAATGCTGGAAAAAAGAAGGACATGGAGAAGTTAATATTACAGAAGCATTGATCCATTCCTGTAATATATTTTTTTATAAATTGGGAAGCAAAACAGGAATAAAAAGAATTGAAAAGTATGCATCTTTGTTTGGTCTGGGTAAAAAAACAGGGGTTGATCTTGAGCAGGAAAAATCAGGGCTTGTTCCAAATCCGAAATGGAAAAAAAGCGTTTTAGGTCAGCCATGGTATCCAGGAGATGATATTTTAACTGGAATTGGGCAGGGATATCTATTGGTTACACCTTTACAGATGGCTAATCTTATATCAGCAATTACAAATGGAGGAAAATTATATCGTCCACATTTTGTAAAAAAAATATATACTGAAAGTGGACAAATAATTTTCCAGGGAAAAGATGAACCTGTAGAAACCGTTAAAATTTCGGATCAAACTGAGAGGATTATTAAAGATGCTTTATGGAAATGTGTAAATCGTAATGGGACCGGGCGACGGGCGCGTATTCCAGGTTTGAATGTTTTAGGTAAAACAGGAACTGCACAGACGGTTGCTAAAGCTGATATATATGATGATGTTGAAACGAGTCAGATACCTGAAGCCATTCGGCCTCATGCATGGTTTATAAGCAGTGCTCCAGCTCAAAATCCCCGTATTGCTGTGGCAATATTAATTGAACATGGAGGTGACGGCAGCAAAGTAGGCGCTCCTATTGCTTATGAAATGTTTAATGCATATTTAAAAAAAGAAAAAAGGGACTATTCTCTTGATCGATATTATCATCCAGAAGATGTTCCAAAAGAAGAACACGAGATAGAGCATGATAAAAACTTTTCATTTAATACTACATATATTAATCAAGTGTTAAAATCAATAATATCTGATGAAAAACCGATATTAAGTAAAGAATAATGTAAAGATAGATATTTTGGAGATAAAATAAAATGATTGATAGAAGACTATTAAAGAATTTTGATTATCCAATTTTGCTGGCTGTTTTATTTCTTATTTTAATTGGGATAATGGTTATTTTTAGTGCCACAACAAAACAGAATGTGTTTCAGACATATTTTATAAGACAATCATATTGGTTTTTAGCAAGCATTGTAATTTTTATCATAATATTAAGTGTTAATTATGAAGCTTTTGTGCGCTGGGCATATATATACTATGGGTTGAGTATTTTTTCCCTTTTACTGGTTTTTTTCTTCCCTCCGGTTGCAGGAGCAAGACGCTGGTTAATTTTTGGTTCTTTTTTAAGAATTCAACCGGCAGAATTAGCCAAGTTAGGATTAATTATGGCTTTAGGCCGTTATCTGGGCAAAAAACAGGGTAAAATAAATAATTTCAAAGAACTTTGTATACCAGTAATAATTGTTCTTATCCCGGTGCTTTTGATTTTTAAACAACCTGATCTTGGAAGTGCATTAACATTTATACCGATTTTTATTGGTATGCTTTATATAAATGGTCTGCCATCTTTATACCTTTTCTTTTTAGTTTCCCCGTTAATAAGCTTTATTCTTTTTAACTGGTTTTATTTATGGTTATTTTATATGGTTATTTTTGGAGCAGTTCTATGGTGGATAAATCGTAATAGGGTAGATTCTGTAATAGTTTTAAGTATAAATATCTTATGCGGTATTTTGAGTCCTAAACTGTGGAGTTTTCTTAAAGGATATCAGAAAAGGAGACTTCTAGCTTTTCTTAATCCCGAACTTGACCCTTTAGGTTCTGGTTATCATTTAATACAATCAAAGATAGCAATAGGATCAGGGGGATTTTTAGGTAAAGGCCCAATGGCAGGAACTCAGTGCAGGCTCGATTTTCTTCCCGCTCAACATACAGATTTTATTTTTTCTGTTATTGGAGAAGAACTAGGATTTATAGGAAGCATATTTGTTATTTTATTATTTTCTTTTATTATACTTCGAGGGATAGATATTGCTGTCAAAGCAAAAGACATATATGGGACTTTAATATCAGTTGGTATATTGTCAGTTTTTACTTTTCATATAATAGTTAACATTGGCATGACAGTGGGAATTATGCCTATTACTGGTGTCCCACTACCATTTATAAGCTACGGAGGATCTTCATTGATGGGATTTATGATTATGATGGCTTTATTGATTAACATAGGAATGCGAAGATTTGATTAAAAATAGTAGACTCGATCATCCTTCTTTTCAAAAGCAATTTACTGATGAGCCAAATGTTATAAATTGGTAGGGATTCTTTTTGTCTCTAAAATTTTATGTATTTCTTCAAGACCTAAGGTTCCCAGCAATTCATGATGCATAATTTTAGTTGCTATATCCAGTATTTTTTTTACGTCATCATATTCCATAAGACTGAATACAATATTATTCCAGCTTTCACGCGCAATAAATGACCATACTTCACCCAATACCCAGTGCAATGCCTGTGTTTCATTATATGAAATTTTATGCCATTCAGTGCCCAGTTTTTGTCTTATTTTATCAATGCTTTGCTCTACAGCTCTGTCACGGCGCAAATGAAAAGATCTGATACCAACTTCCTCGTCAGAAATATCTCGTCCCATGATTTTCTCCTTTTTATTATATTGGAATATATTTTAATTTATATTCAATTAGTCTGTCAACTTCTATTTTAATCTGAAAATCACAACATATCCAGCGGACTTTTAGGCGCATTAGCCATATCTCTCATTACATGCGTATAAATCATAGTAGTTTCAATACTTTTATGCCCAAGCAAATCCTGAATTTCACGGATATTTACACCACTCATGAGCATATGAGTAGCAAAGCTGTGACGCAGGGTATGCACTGTAGCATTTTTTATAATACCAGCTTTTTTAACAGCGCTTTTCATTACATTTTGCAAAGTCTTATCATTAATATGATGCCGCCTTACCTTCCCGCTTCGAGGGTCAACAGAAAGATTAGCCGAAGGAAATACATATTGCCAACCCAATTCTTTTGCAGCATTAGGATATTTACGGTCAAGCGCATTTGGCAAATATACTTCTCCAAAACCTTTTTGCAAATCTTCTTCATGTAATTTTTTTACTTTATCCAGATGATTTATCAAATCTTCTCTGATTTTCTGAGGTAACATTGTGGATCTATCCTTATCCCCTTTACCAGCTCTAATAAAAACAGTTTCACCAAGTTCATTAATTTCGATATTCAGTATGTTTTTATATAAAAATAATAAAGCATTAAAAGCCTGATTTTGCGTAGATGACACAACTTTTCTATTAATTGCAAGATAAGTTAAGTAATCCTGTAAATCTTTTTTATCCAAACCAAATTGGAGAATATTTTTCTTTTTCATTTCTAAAACATACTTATAAAATCTTTCTGCCCAATCAATATATGTTTTTTCAGTGCTATCAGTGGCGTTTTAGCGCACCAGCGATAAAACATCCAGTGTAGCGCCATTGCTAGACTTTTTATTTATAAATTTGCTTTTGAGTGGATATTTTTCAGGATGTTCCAGATTATCTATTTCTAAATCAACATCTAAATCTGGCCAATAGAGATGAAAACCATGGAGTAATTCTACATTTTGGATTGATTTTAAGGTTTGGTCTCTAAAATAAGGGTATTCATCAAAAGTTAAAAAATATTCTTTCCCTTTTACAAATAACCATATCCCAAACGAAGAAATATTTTCAAATGATACTGAAATATCTTTTCCATTCTTTAATTATTTCATTTTTATGCTCCTTAACAAGTTTTTGTATTTCGTTCAACCTTTTCGAATTCAGTTTATGATATGTCGCAAGTGAAATTATAGGATCAATCCAGAATTTTGCTTCGCCATCTCCGCAAATAACATGAATGTGTATACGGTCTTCTTCATTCGAAAGAAAATAGAATCTATATCCTTTAATCCGGAATAACGTAGGACTCATAATTTATCCTTTCGCATTATATCTTCATTATGTCTTGGAATAGGTTGAGCAACTTTTGTCCTTGGGTTTTGATACCAATCATGTCTTCCTCCATGTCTGATAAAGTTAGACCCTACATTCTCCAATTGTTTTATCAAATCTCTTCTTTTCATGCAACTTCCAATTCTGCAACATTACGGATGTAAGGAATTTCGCCGTTGGTTAGTTCTTTTACAATTAATTATCTTCTCCATGAGATATAATAACTTCTCTGATAATTGTAACATCCAAAAAAAATCTATATTGATAAATAATATCACATTTAATAATTTTTTTAAGCCTTTTAATTTATTAGACAATAAAAGTCTAAATGATTACTTTGTAATTTCGTAAATATTTTACTGTTGTGTGCAAATACCCATATTATACGGAATACACTTTTAATGGTAATATACACTAAACACGAAATAAAATTAAATAAAAAAATTAGTTTGACATATAAATTAAATTATGATAAAAATTTTTTATATATTGATACAAAAAAATATATTGGACGGCAGTTCGCTCCAATAAATGTTGCTGGCGTATCACATAAGGAAAAGATACTCATTACGTTTACTATTGAAGGACCAAGATTAATTACCAAAAAATATGAATTTAGCCCAGAAGAAGAAAAATTAGTTAGCACTGTTTTTGAATTTTATTTACCTTTTTTATTACAAAAATTTAAAGGGGAATATAAAATACCATTTGAATGTAAATCTGTGTTAATCACAGTCATTCCAAGCCAAGTTCAAAAAGAAACAGCAGAATCTATACTAAAAGCAAGTTTACAGTCTGACGGTATAACAGCACTTGGAGATTATTGGGGACGTTTAAATTATAGTGGTCTAATCGTAGAATTTCCTTTCTATACACAATTAATTCCAAAGCAAATTATGATCGATGAAAAAACTCATAGAGATGTTCCCCCTTCATTTGAATTAGATGAAAAAAACACACAACTTATTTGTAAGATTATAAACAAATTAATTGATGCACATGCAATATGTACAAATTCATTTTTTATACGCCCTTTAGTTCCAAGTGATATTTTGAGCTGGTGTGCATATCATAAAAAAAAGGTAAATAACAAAATTGAAAAAGTAAACAAGCTAGAAGTCCCTCCACAAAAAGGTTTATGCTTTGTTCATCCAGCAGATTATAGCTGGGAAATTATTAAACCAAGTGATGTTTTGAATGTTTTTAATGGTGAGGGTAAGATTCCTTTTTTTAAATCGATTATATTAAATGCTAAAAGAGCATTGTATCAGGGAAATCTTCGAATTTCCATAATAGATAGTTGTAGGGGTGTGCGACAAATTTATGGGTAAAAGTTTTAAGCAGATGCACGATATTCCCAAAAATCTTCCCAACGATTACTTAAATAGCAGCAACGTAAAGCAATTATATTATTTGCACCTCTAACTGTCCAGTGCATACCTGACTG
>JACRDZ010000139.1 GCA_016212735.1 Candidatus Firestoneibacteriota bacterium
TAATTTTGTGGTGTTATGATTTTAATTGATGTTTTTCTATATGAAAATAATTTTTAATATTAATATTTTAACAAAGGAGGATTTTTTTCTCTTTTTATATTATTTATTTTCTTATGTTTTTTTTATCTTGGGGAATTTCTGAGGAATCTCTGAAAATTAATTTTTTTTGTTGCATAAAAAAGCTATTATGGTAATATATAATTTATTTAGAAAAAACAATTTTTAGTTAAATAACCATCTTTTTATCCTGCAACAGGCTCATATTTTAAAATTAAAACATGGAGAAAATGGGATTATGCGTTTCTTAAATCTAAAAATATTTTTTGTTATATTATTTTGTATATTTTCTATAGGAGTAATTAATTCTCAGGATTTAAATGAGGATGAGCAATATCATATAGCTCTTAATGCTTTTAATGATCAATTATATGATCTGGCATTAATACAATTTGAGAAATATATAAAGAACTTTCCGGAAAGTAATAAAATTGACAAAGCACAGTATATTATTGCTGAATGTAATTATAAACAGGGAAATATCGAAGATGCAATTACAAATTTCGAAAAACTGATTTTCCAATTCCCAAATAGTGAGTTTATAGAAGAAGTATTAAAACGTATAGGAGAAATTTATTTTCACGAGAAGCAATATGAGAAAGTTATCATCCAATATACACGTCTTCTGACACATAATCCAAACAGTAAATTTGCACCTGATGCACAATACTGGATAGGAGAGGCATATTTTAATCTTAAAAATTTCACAAGAGCAATAATATATTATCAGAATATTATAACAAATTACAGTAAAAGCGATAAATTGCCATATGCCTATTATTCTATCGGCTGGTGTTATTTTCTGGATGGAAAATTTGAAAATGCTATTAAAATGTTCAAAATTGTAATTTCTCAATATCCCAAATTGTCTATAATTGAAACATCTCAATATTATATGGCTGAATCATACTTTAGAATTGGGCAGAATGATTCTGCTATTATTGAGTTTGAACAGTTCATAAAAAAATATCCGGAAAGTAAATATATAGACAGCGCTTTATATTATCAGAGTGAATCATACTTAAGAACAAAAAGCTATAAAAAAGCACGTGAAGGATATTATGTTATTAAAAATAAATATGCAAACAGTCTAAAAGTCCCTGATGCTTGTTATAATATAGCCCTTTCCTATTTTTTAGAAAAAAATTATGATTTTGCAGTTGTGGAATTCCAGAATTTTATTAAAGAATTCCCTGATAGCCAATGGGCGCCTTTTGCTATTCAGAAAATAACTCAGGTCTATGAGTCCAATAATAGATATGAAGATGCAGTCAAGCGTTATAAGGAGATTTTAACAGGTTTCCCAAAATCGAAAATAGGAGATAATTTACAATATGGAATTGCTTTTTCTTATTATAAACTAGGTGCTTTTGATTCCTCAATTAATATTCTTCAGGATTTAATTTCAAAATATAAAGACAGCAAATTAATTCCTCCATCATGGTATCTAATAGGAGAAAATCTATATGCTCAAAAAAGATATCAGGAAGCAATCGATGCATATGCAAACGTACTGAAACATAAAACAGGAATATCTATAGAAATAGATTCAGAGTACAAAATCGGACTTTCATATTTTTATATAAAAGATTATAAAAATGCGATGGAAATATTCACGAAACTCGTTAATACAAAAGATTTTAAATTTAATGACAGAGCTCAGTTTTTACTCGCAGAGTCTTTGTACCAGCTTAAACAGTATAAACAGGCACATGCAGCTTATCAAAAAGTTATTACTGAGTATAAAGACAGTGAATTATTTAAAGAAGCACAATACGGTGTAGCATGGGTATATCTAAAAACAGGTGAAGATTTAGTTGCTATACAGAATTTCAAAACACTTGTTGAAAAAAATAAAGGGACAGATTTAGGTGCAAGAGCTCAATTGCAATTAGGCAAGCTTTTATCAGAAAAGAAGAAATACAGTGAAGCTGCCAGTGTATATCGGAATTTTGTTGAAACTTATCCTAAACGGCCTGAAACAGTAGATGCACAATTCCAGGTAGCATGGAATTATTATAATCTTGAGAAATTCAGTGAAGCAAAAGCAGAATTTAAAGTATTATTAAGCCAATATCCTGAAACCTCTTTAAAAGACAGCGCTCAATACTGGATAGCATGGTGTTATTTCAGAGAAAATCGTTTTGAAAATGCAATTCAGGAATTTAAAAAGATAGAAGTCTTGTTTCCAAAAAGTAAACTTATCATAGATGCTCAATATCGAATTGGAGATGCTTACTATAATATGCAGGCTTATGATAAAGCAATACAACAGTATGATTCAATTGTTAAAGCTGATCCAGAAGGGGAAATGGCAGATGATGCGTTTTATGCCATGATATGGGCATATTATCAGATCGGGAAGATTACAGATACTATTTCTTATGCGCGAAAGTTCCTTGATAAATATAAGAACAGCAGTCTTTGCCCTGATGTTCAATACCGTATTGCAGAGATTTATTATACTAATAAAAATTATACTGAAGCGTCTATAGAATTTAAATTTTTCATTGAAAGATATCCAAATAATGATCTTGCTGATAATTCTTTTTACTGGCTGGCATATTCATATTTACAGGATAAAAAATACAGCGAGGCAAAAAATGGATTTAGCGAAATGCTAAAGAGATATCCGAATTCAGAAATGGCTGAAGACGCTTATTATGGATTAGGATTGTGTCTTTTTATGCAGAAAGAATACAAGGAATCAATTGCTATATATGAAAAAACAATAAAGAAATTTCCGCAGACAAGGCAAAAAGAGAATATAGAATTTAATATAGGTATTTCTTATCGCAATATACAGGATTGGGATAATGCAATTGTAGCATTAGAAAAATTTGAGACAGATTATCCGAAAAGCGGTTTATTAAATGATGTACGCTTTGAACTTGGGAATGCATATTATAATAAAAGTGATTACAAAAAAAGCATAGATACTTTCAGCAAAATTGATAAAAACTCTCCGGAAACATTAAAAGGAGAAGCTGATTACTGGATAGGAATGTGTTATTTTAATCAGAAAAATTATGATGCTGCTTCTGAAGCTTTTGTTAAAACGAGCTATCTTTATACAGCACAGAAAGATATTGTTGCCAGGTCTCAATATATGGCTGGACAGTCTTATGAAAAAATCAATAAAAATATAAATGCAATTAAATTATATGAAAAAATTCTGGAAACACATAAAGATAATGAATTTGGGCGTAAAGCTAACGAGCGGTTAGAAATACTTAAGGGAAAATAGGGAAACGTTCATGCCAACAAAAAGAATATCATATCTATTTATATTCATATTCATACTTTCAATTTTACACACTAAATCATATTCCAAAGATGACAAAAAAGAACCGCCTCCTATTAAATTACCGGGAGTTACAATAACAGGAGAAGAAAAGGATGTTCAGATACAACATGGAGAAAAACTGCAAATTATTGAAGAAGAATTATATGATTCAGCCAAACCTATTCCGCTTGGAAAAGAGGAAAAAGAAACGGTATTTAATTCTCCTGATTATAAAAAAGCTTTTATTGTTGAAGTAAAAGAAAAAGATAAGAGATTTATGCTGAATATCTCTTTAGAAGGCGGGAATTATAATTATTATTCAGCAGAAATAATACATGGCGGACAGAATGATAATAATAATTATCTTCTGGATTATTACTATGTTCATGATGGTGGAGAAAGGGAAAGATCATTACAAGATAAAAATAAAATTGTTTTTGATATTTCTCAAAAACTTGCAGATGAATATCAAGTGATAAATATTTCAGGGAAAATAGTATCCTCATTAATAGAACTGCCTGGTCAATTAGACAATCCTTTTACTAACAGATCAAGAAAGATGGAAGATGTATTCGTTTCAGGTTGCTGGGAAAAAAGAAAAGCTCAGGATGAATATTTAAAAATAGGTTATTTCTGGAAAAGTCAGAAACTTGAAGAACAAGATAGTACTACTGCTGTTCCAGGTCCGGGAGACAGATCAGGTATGGGGATTGAATGTAATTATGCTTTTATTTATGAAAATCCTGTGCGTTTTAATTTGAAATATTCCAGTAATGAAGCTTTGAATAAATCCTCTGCCAATTTACAGCAGGCAGGGTTAGAAATGGATATATTAAAACTTATCGAAGA
>JACRDZ010000138.1 GCA_016212735.1 Candidatus Firestoneibacteriota bacterium
AGTTCGTGGTTTCACCGACCAAATCAGGGCAAAGTTCGTGGTTTCACCGGCAATTGTTCGTGGTTTCACCGACCAGGAGGCCCGATAAACCATTTAATTTAGCCAAGTTCTGGCTCGTAAAGCATTATATAAATATTGCATATCATCCTGTATGGCGCATTCTGGTTTATTCAGACAGTGCAGGCATTCTGTGCATGGAGAAATGTTTTTTTCTGCTATAATAATCTTTTCTATTATTCCTCCCTGACTTTCTGCTCCTTTTATAAATTCGTCAAGAAGTAATTCTGAGTTACCATGACGCCGTGGGCTGCCGGATATTGCCAGAACTTTGAACATATTTTATTCTCCATTAAAACCCGTATTTTTTTATTTTATACTGAAGAGTTCTCAAGCTTATTCCAAGTGCTTTTGCAGTTTTTTCACGATGGCCTGAAAACTTTTCAAGCGTTTGTTTTATTAACAAATACTCCATATCCTGCACAGTATTTTCAGTCAGGATATTATTGTTAATATCCTTTGCAAGAGGAGACCGAATTTCTTCCGGCAGATGATGTTTATCTACTATTTTTGCAGTTATAGTTACGACTAATCGTTCAATAATATTTTTAAGTTCACGAATATTTCCAGGCCAATTGTGGTTTGTTAAAATTTCTAATGCTTGTTGAGAAAAAATTTTTCTTTCTCTTTCATGTTTCTGACAAAACAATTTCAAATAATACTCGATTAATAATGGGATATCACTTTTTCTTTCTCTTAATGGCGGCATAAATATCGGGACAACATTAAGTCTATAATAAAGATCTTCCCTGAATTTTTCTTCTATCACCATATTTTTTAAAATAATATTACTGGCTGCGATAAAACGTGCGTTTACCTGTATTAGATCATTGCCTCCCAAACGTCTTATTTTATGCTCTTCAAGCACTCTCAAAAGATTAACCTGACTTTTAAAACTCATAGTGCTTATTTCATCTAGAAAAAGTGTCCCATTTTGTGCCAGCTCAATTTTACCTGCCTGCCTAATTGATGCACCTGTGAAAGCTCCTTTTTCATAACCAAAAAGTTCACTTTCAAGCAATGTTTCTGGAATAGCTCCGCAATTAACAGCAATAAAGGGATTTAATGCCCTCAAACTTCTATTATGTATAGCACGTGCTATAAGTTCTTTTCCTGTCCCGCTTTCTCCCTGAATAAGCACAGTTGTATCGCTTGCGGCAATTTGTTCTACTACATTGAAAATAGCTTTTATACTTGGATGTTCTCCAATAATCTGATCCTCAATTGTTTTTTTTAATTTTTCTTTTAATTCTTTATTTTGCAGACGTAAATCCTGTTGAGCCAGACAATTACGTAATACTATCCGAATTTTTTTTATATCAATAGGTTTAGTTATATAATCGTAAGCGCCATCCTTCATAGCAAGCACAGCATCTTCAATATTTCCATAAGCAGTCATAATAATTACTTCTATAAACGGATAGTACTGTTTTATGTGTTTCAGCAGATTTAATCCGCTTATTCCTGACATACGAACATCTGTAATAACTACATTATAATCTCGTTTTTTTAACATTTCAATTACAGAATCAGCGCTCGAAGCAAGATCTATATCATAATTCTCATGAATTAGGGCTCTTTTAAGCCCCTGACGAATATTAACTTCATCATCAACGATTATTATTTTATAATTCATTGCATAATCTCCGGTTGAGTATTAAAATATATTGTTTTTAACTCTGTATATTGCGCACCCATCGGTGTTAAAACACTTTTAATTATTTTAATATTATTTACTTTCTGTGTACCTAAATTCATAAAAAGAGGATCATTAATATCAATTTTTTCTAGAAAACTTTTTATCCCCACAGTCTCTTTTATTCTTGCAATTGTAATATGCGGATTAAACGATCTATCTTCTATATCTGCCAGTTCTCTAGCTTTAAGCGTATGGTCCAACTGCGACTGAAGCTCATATAGAGAAGAAAGTCCTTCCTGTATACCAGTCCAGATAACACGAGCATGTTTTATATCCGGAAAAACTCCCAGTCCACTTATAGTAAATATAAATGGTTTAAATTTACAAACAACACTGCTTACAGTTTCATAAAAAAAAGACAGTTTATTTAAAGGAAAATGAGGAAAAAACTTTAAGGTAATGTGAATTTGTTCCATATTTGTCCATTTTACAAAAGCAGTAATAGGAGTTAATTTTTTATAGATTTCCTCAATCCTATTTTTTATTTCTTTATTAATATCTACAGCAATAAACATTCTTATATTTTCGCTGCTCATAATTCACTCCTGAAACAGAGTCTTTGATCAGTGCTTCTCTAAGCATTCTTAAAGCATTGTCTGCTGTTTTTTGTTTTATTAGTTCTCTTTCGCCGTTGAACAAAAATTTTTCACATACAGTATCATTTTCCGTTGATATTGCAATATAAACCAGTCCAACAGGTTTTGTTTTTGTCCCTCCACCAGGTCCTGCTATTCCTGTTACACCCAATCCTATATCAGTCATGAAATATTTACGTATATGAGAAGCCATTTCTTTAGCTATTATAGAACTGACTGCTCCATAACGCATAAGATAATTTTTTGAAATTTTTAAAACTTTTTCTTTAATAGTGTTATCATAAGCTATTACTGATCCTTTAAAATATTCGCTAGAGCCCGGAACATTAGTAATTCTATTGCTTATCAAACCACCTGTACATGATTCAGCAAAAGAAATAGTATATTTTTTTGAAATTAAAATCTCACCTATGACTTTTTCTATAGTTTCATTATCATATCCAAATATACTGCTTCCAAATATTTTCTTACATCTTGTTTCATAATAATTTAATTTTCTATCTGCAGAAGATATGTCTTCTGATTTTACAATTATTTCCAATGCTATATTTATAACTTCAGGTAAAATAGAAATTTGAACTTCATTATCATTATTGAATAAATCTTGGATTTTCTCATCAATTTCAATCTCTGGAAGACCTGTAAACCATATTTTGCGAGATTTGATATAATATTTAGCCAGTCCCGAATTTAAGCTAATAATGTAAGGAAATACAAAATCCTCTGCCATCTGTTTCATTTCTTGTGGTACACCTGGTAAAGCAAATATCCGTTTATTCCCTTGAGTTAATAAGAGTCCCGGTGCTGTTCCGTATTTATTTTGAATAATTTTCGCCCCTTGCGGTATTAGAGCCTGTGTGGAATTAGCAGGTGTATCTTTTTTCATGATTTCTTTAAGTACAGATTCGTTAAGAATTAAAGGTTTTTTAAAAACTCTTGCAATGACTTTTTTTGTAATATCATCAATAGTAGGACCTAAACCGCCTGTAATAATAATTATATCTGATCTGGAAGATGCTTCTCTAATAACCTGTTCTAGAGATTCTGTGTTATCTTTTACAATTGAAATATATGAAACTTCAAACCCGGTCTGCCTTAATCTTTCACACAAAAAAGGGCCGTTTTTATCTCTTATCTGTCCTGTTAGTAATTCACTGCCAATTATAACCAGTTCAATTTGCATTTGATCCCTTTTTACTATAAAAAGTCAGTCAACTTGAGTGATTAGTTTTTGTCTTTTGTCAGACCTCTTCCTACTGTCTTCTCTCTTATCTCTCTTTTGTTCTGAGTTGAATCATAAATTATTTTAGACCTCAGCAATTCATCAATACTATTTAATGAAAGTCCTACACGAACACTTCCTATAATTCTATCATTAACAAGAATTGGATGAGATATTTCTTTTATCTTCAGGTTGTCAGGATTATTTAAATTCAGTCCGTTAAATTCAGTTTGAGATTTAAATAATAATTTTTCACCGTTATCTGAAAGTATCATTATATACATTATATCCTTATTGGAGAGAGCAATTTCAACTGATTTGAGCAATTTTGCGTAATCTGCAGATTCTATGAAATCCAGGGAAGCCTGTGTTAGAATTTCAGAAATAATTTTTGCTCTTTTATTTATTTCTTCCTGCATGATATTTCTTATTTCCTGATATGAAAACATAACATTGCTCGAAGGGATATTTTCTGACTTCTGGATTTTAGTGCTTTGTACATAGAGAGTTCGTACTTCTTCATATTCTTTTACGGTTGCATTTTGAGGAGGATTTAAAACAAATTCACTGTTTTCAATAGAAACATTTATATCCATATGCTCTAATATAACAGAAACTACAACTTCATCTCTTTCATTTAGCCATTCGTATTTAACCGGTAAAAAATAATCTCCTCTTATCCACAATTTGAGTTTTTTCAGCAATTCGTTTTCTATAAGCAGAGATTTTTTTAATTTCATTTCTATCATATAAGTTGTTCCATGTTCATCTATTTTTATATCAAGTCTATCATTATCAAATTCTTTTAATTCAATTCCAGTATATAGTCTAATATACTTTTTTTCTTTTTCATTAAACAGAGTTTCGTATTCTGCCATCTGATTACGATTCATGCGAATAACTTCATTTTTTAAAGGTGAATACAACATAACAAGATTTTGATTTATAATCTTAGTTTTCTGTAAAAAAGCAGGGGATATAATTTCAAGTTTGGTTTTATTGTAAATATTTTCATCCATTTCACTTAAACCTATAACTCTTTTTGTATTTTCCTGGAAAAAAGACTCATATACATTTTTAACAGGTTCAACTGCCATAAGATTTATTTTAAATTCATACAAACTACCTTACTTAACCCCGCTATTCATTGTGAGAATATCTATTCTCTTTGTTCCAATAAGCCCTTTGCTTTA
>JACRDZ010000140.1 GCA_016212735.1 Candidatus Firestoneibacteriota bacterium
AAAAAGTAATTATCGATGAAAAAATTATTGCTGTTGTCACAATTAAAAAACGAGAGGGTATTGTTCATCGGACGTCGGACGGACGTTACTATATCAGGGTAGGATCAACTGTAAGAGATGCAACTCCTGAGGAACTTTCAAGAATGTTTCAGCAGGCTGAAATGATTCACCACGATGTTGCACCGGTGTATAATACATTTATAGATGACATTGATAACAAAAGAGTTAAATACTATTTATCAAATGTCCTTTATAATAATATTGATAATTACAAAGATGTTCGTGAAAACATACTTGAGAATATTAAAGCAATAACACGTGTTGATAATACAAAATACTTAACAGTTGACGGACTACTGGTTTTTTGTGAAAATCCACAAAAATATCTTCCTAAGACATGTATAACCGCAGTTAAATTCAGAGGCAAAGACATGGATTACAACATGATTGATAAAAAGGAAATAACAGGTTCATTGATGAATCAATACAGTGAAAAAGGCGAAGTTCTGTCATATGGAATGATTGAACAGGCAATTAAGTATGTTATGACTTTTACTTCAAACTCATCAACCATGGATGGGGTAAGAAGAGTTGAAACTGCTCAATATCCCATTGAGTCAATAAGGGAAGTTATTGTTAATGCTGCTGCACATAGAGATTATACTATTTCAGGCTCAGAAATACGCCTTTTTATTTTTTCTGATAGAATTGAAATTCATAGTCCGGGCAAACTCCCAAATACAATTAAAATTGAAAATTTAAAAAGAACTGCTCATTATACTAGAAATCCTGAACTTTATAAATTTCTTGCTCAATATGGATATGCAGATGAAGTTGGACTTGGAATACCGGAAAAGATAATAAAAAAGATGATTGTATATACCGGTAAAGAACCTCAATTTGAAGAAAGCGGAGAAAGTTTTATCGTAACTCTTTTTGGAAAAGAGGAATGAGATGGAAGATCTTTTATGGTGGGAAAATCTTAAAGAAGGCGAGAAATATCTTTTTTCTTTTCTTTTTATTGACCGTGTAGTAAGTACAAAAGACCAGGACTATTATACCCCTCAAGTAGTAGAACAACGCACTCAAACATTTCATAAAATTGTTGAAGATCAGATTTTAAATAACAATGGTAAACTTTTAGAATGGCATGGTGACGGCAATACAGCATTTTTTTATGCATCAAATCCAGCTTCAATACTTGATAGGGCAAACCTGCTTTCAAGAAAAGCCGTAGAAACAGCTTTTTCTATTTTTCTGGAAATGGTTCTTCATGAAGAATTAAAAGCATATATCAGTATTAATATAGGAATGCTTCTGTTTAATAAAGAGCTCGGGAAAATTAAGAGCCATGATCTGGATGTGGGGGGACATATTCTCGGAGCATGCCCTGAAGCAGGTATACTGATACATAAAGATGTATTTAATAGTCTGGATGATCTAATGAAAGATAAGTTCAAATATTTTGGAACAACTTCAAAATATCTTGCCCCTGTATTTATTTATCCTAAACAAAGAGAGATTCCAGATAAAAAACAAGATAATTTTATAAATTTTGAAAATGATAAATATCTAAAACAAGCGGCTTTTCTAAAATTTGTTAAGGAAAGATACGGGAAGCTGGTACCAAAAGGACTTAAACAGGAACAGCTTACTTCTATAGATATTTTTAAAATTTTTTGTCAGTTAAAAGTAAAAATAAAAGATAAAAATGAGTTTATTGATTATAAGCTGATTGAAAATGATAAAATTAATGCTTTAACTCACGAATTTAAAAAATTGTCTTTTCTCAATACTGAAAAAATCTCCAATAAAATTTCAGTCACGGATATTTTAAAACAAAACCGTCATTGTGTAATTCTTGGTTCACCAGGAGCTGGTAAATCAACATTTATCAAATGGCTGGCAGTAACATATGCTTACGGAAAAATGAGTGTTTTGCAAAGATTAAGCATTGAAGAATCACTTTTCCCTTTTCCTGTTTCTGTAGGGCATTTATCTAAAATATGGGTGGACAACAATAAAGGAATAGGAGTTAAAGACGCAATAGTAAGATATTTTAAAATACATGATAATGATGTATCTCTGTTTATTGATGATGAAATAAAAAATGGCAGAGCATTTATACTTTTTGACGGTATGGATGAGATTCAGGCTGATCTTGACAGAAGAGAAGTTGCAAGCTGGATAGAATCTTTTATGCAGAACCACCCTGATAATAGATATATCATAACAAGCAGAATAATCGGATATCCGGGAATAAACATGGTTAACGGAGAAACTTATATAATAGAAGATTTAACTTTAGAAGAAGCAAAACCCCTGATAGAAAAATGGACAAATGCAATAGAAATTGTGCGAATAGGTGATAATGAAACAGCAGAAAAAGCAGCAAAAGACGAGGCTGAAAAGCTAATCAATACGCTTAAAAACACCCTGCAGTTTGCAGGATTTATATCAAATCCGTTTCTTATAACTCTTACAGTTCTAATCCATGAACTTGAAGCAAGACTCCCAAATCATAGAATTCAATTATTTGAACGAATGATTCAGACTTTAGTTGAAACATGGCATCAAGCAAGAGGAATAGGAATAATCCAGCCCGAAGAACAAAAAATAGATTTTAAAACAGAAGCTATTCCAATTCTTGCTCCGCTTGCGCTATGGATGCATGAAACATATTCTGCAGGTGCAATACCGGAAAATGATTTAAGAGATTTTATTAATAAAAAATTAAAAGAAAGAGGTATCTCTGTTATTGAGATTAACCGCAGTGTTGATAATTTTTTAACCAGATTAAAAACAGGAAGCGGACTTATTGAAGAAAAAGGCAGAGATATATGGGGCTTCAGCCATCTCTCATTTCAAGAATATCTCTCAGCAGTTGAGCTTGTGAGAGATGATTTATATATGAATTATTTAAAAAAATACGCATATAATCCCAGATGGGAAGAAGTATTAATATTGGTTTCATCCGAACTTGGTATAATCCAGACAAGCACTAAAAAAGTAACAGTTTATATTGAAACAATATTAAATGGAACAGGTGAAAAAAATCAGGAACATATTTTAAAAAGACATATTTTACTTGCAGGAAAATGTATTGCTAACAGCGCAAATGTTGACATGAAACTCGTTAATAAAGTAGCAGCAGAACTTCTGGATTTAGTATTTGATGATACTTCCGGACTTAGAGAAAGAGCAGTTTTGGTGCTAAAAGAAATGATTTATTTAAAACCAGTCATGGATATTGTTAAAGAAAAATTTACTGAAGTGATGAAAAATGGTGAATCAGGAAATAAAGAAAAGATGATTAACTCAATAGAATATTTAAAATTAGAAGAAAATTGGGCAAAGGAAATTGTAAAATTCGGGTTAAATAATGATGATGCATTAGTAAGAATAGCTGCCCTTCGTGCAAGTATTAGAATAGTTGCATACAGAGAAGATTTAATAGAAATTATTAATAATAAATTAAAAGACAAGGATAAGGTAGTTCGTTCAAAAGCTTTTTTATTGTCAAGTATCATTAAAAAAGATGGGGTTATTGAAGAACTAAAAAAAGCAATAAAAGATAATGATGATTTTGTTCGATATAATGCTATTCTTGCTATTCTAGTAATGCCAGAATTTAATTTGCAGAAAGATTGGATTTTAGAAGCACTAAAAAAAGGAATAGAAGACCAAAATTATTCTATCCGATATGCTTCTATTTATGCTATTGAAGAAATGAATATAAAAGATGATTGGGTTATCGATGCAATTAAAGATATTCTAAGTGATAAAGATAATTTATTAATAGTATTTGCAATTGATGCAATAGGTGAATTGGAATTAAAAGAAACATGGGCTATTGAAGCAATAAAAGATGGAACAAAAAATAGTTTTATTTCTATACGTGAATCTGCAATAAATGCAATTAATAAATTAAATTTAAAAGAAGACTGGGCTATTGAAGCAGTTAAAAGTGCATTAAATGATGATGATAGTAATATACAAATATCTGCTATTTATGCAATCAAAGCATTGGATATTAATGAAGACAGAATAATTAAAAAAATAGCTGAAATATATAATAAATCCAACAATGAAAAACTAAAAAGCAGTGCCTATGAGGCATTATGGAATTTAATGTAATCGAAACTAATATTTCGTCTTTATCTCAACTCTTTCTTTTAATAGATATTGTAACTATTAAACAAATTTGGGAATTATATTAGCGAACAACTGTTATTCCCTCATGGTTTTAGCGGGAATACGGTTTAACAAAACCATATACATTCAATTTATTGTTTCTGTATCATCGAGTTTTGATATTTTAAAAAAAGCTTGCCAAATGACTATTTTATTTGGTAAAATCCATCATATTTAAATCTATTCTATTAATTCAAGGAGGATTAATATATGGCAAAGAAGGTGTTTAACAAAAAAAGTCAGATTAAGAAAAAAAAGTCTGTAAAGAAAGTTAAAGTCGTAAATATCAGTAATAAGAAATTCGTGTATTTCTTTGGAAATGGTAAAGCTGACGGTTCTACTGAAATGAAAAGTCTTCTCGGTGGAAAAGGAGCTGACCTTGCTGAGATGACAAATCTTGGAATTCCTGTACCACCTGGTTTTACAATTTCTACAGAAGTATGTGCATTATACAATCCAAAAACAGGAGCATGGCCAAAAGGACTTAAAGAAGAAGTAAATAAAAATTTAGATAAATTAGAAAAAACAATCGGGAAAAAATTTGGTGATGTTCTTAATCCTCTTCTTGTATCTGTGCGTTCAGGTGCGGCATTTTCAATGCCTGGAATGATGGATACAGTTTTGAATCTTGGGACAAATGATGTGACTATACAGGGGCTTATAAAAAATAGCTGTAATGAACGTTTTGCATATGATGCTTATCGAAGATTTATTCAGATGTTTGGTGATGTTGTTATGGGAGTAAATAAAAATAAATTTGAAAAGAAATTGGATGAAAGCAAAAAAGCAAAAGGTGTCATACTTGATACTGAACTCAATGCCGAAGATTTAAAGAAAGTAGTAGAAGAATATAAGCAAGTATATAAGGAAAATATTGGGACTGATTTCCCATCTGACCCACGCGAACAGCTCAGATTATCAATCAATGCAGTTTTCCGTTCGTGGAATAATGAACGCGCAATTACTTATCGTAAAATCAATAAAATTCCTGATGATTTAGGTACAGCAGTAAATGTTCAGGCAATGGTATTCGGTAATATGGGTAATACATCTGGAACAGGTGTTGCTTTTACGCGCGATCCTGCAACAGGAGAAAAAAGATTTTTTGGTGAATATTTATTTAATGCACAGGGAGAGGATGTTGTTGCCGGTATACGTACGCCGCAGGAAATAAGCACATTAGAAAATAGTATGCCTAAAATTTATAAGCAATTAGTAAATATTTATAAAAAACTTGAGTTGCATTATAGAGATATGCTTGATCTGGAATTTACAATTGAGAACAGTGTCCTCTTTATGCTGCAATCAAGAATAGGCAAGAGAACAGCAGGTTCGGCTGTTAAAATTGCAGTTGACATGGTAAAAGAGAAGTTGATTGATAAAAAAACAGCAGTAAAAAGAATTAAACCTGAACAGTTAGACCAGCTCCTTCATCCAATGATTGATCCAAAAGCAAAGCTGGAAGTGATTGCAAAGGGACTGCCTGCATCACCAGGTGCAGCAGTTGGAGAAGTGGTTTTTAATGCAGAAGAAGCTGTTAAACTGGCAGAGCAAGGGAATAAAGTTATATTGGTTCGTGAAGAAACATCACCTGAGGATATAGGCGGAATGCATGTTGCTCAGGGAATATTAACTGCGCGCGGCGGAATGACTTCGCATGCTGCTGTAGTTGCGCGTGGAATGGGAAAATGCTGTGTGGCAGGGTGCAGTGACATTTTTGTTGATGAAGATAAGAAAGAAATGAGAGTTAAAGATATTGTTTTTAAAGAAGGCGATTTTATTACTATAAACGGAAGTACAGGTCATGTGATAAAAGGTAAAGTGGATTTAATTCAACCTGAATTTACAGGTGATATTGTGACAATTTTAAAATGGGCTGATGATATCAGACGCTTAAAAGTTAGAGCCAACGCAGATATTCCAAGAGATGCAAAAGTTGCTTATGAATTTGGCGCTGAAGGAATAGGTCTTTGCAGAACTGAACATATGTTTTTTGGAGAAGAGAGATTGCCTGCTGTGCAGGAAATGATTCTGGCTAAAGATGTAGAAAGCCGTAAAGTAGCTCTGGCAAAACTCCTGCCAATGCAGAAAAGTGATTTTATTGGTTTATTTAGAGAAATGAATGGACATCCAGTAACAATCAGATTATTGGACCCTCCTTTACATGAATTTATTCCTAAAACTGAAGAAGAAATTCAGGGATTGGCTAAAAAAATAAATGTTGATCCTGAAGTTTTAAAAGAAAAAGCAGATAAATTAAAAGAATTCAATCCGATGCTAGGACACCGCGGATGCAGGCTTGGAATTACATATCCTGAAATTTCAGAAATGCAGGTGCAGGCTATTTTTGAAGCAGCCACAGAATTGGTAAAAGAAGGATTTAAAGTAATTCCAGAAATAATGATTCCAATTGTTGGAGATGTTAATGAATTAAAATATTTAAAAGAATTGCTCGTAAGAGTTGCACTAGATGTTATGAAAAAAGCAGGAGTAAAAGTTAAATATCTGTTCGGTACAATGATAGAAATCCCTCGCGCAGCGCTCCTGGCAAATGAGATTGCAACTGAAGCAGAATTTTTTTCCTTCGGTACAAATGATCTTACTCAGATGGTTTTTGGCTACAGCCGCGATGATTCAGGAGTTTTTTTAAAAGATTATCTGGATAAGAAAATCTTAAAAGATGATCCATTTGAAGTTTTAGATCAAGCCGGTGTTGGACAATTAATGAAAATGGGTGTAGAGAAAGGAAGAAATACAAAGCCTGATTTAAAAATCGGTATCTGCGGAGAACACGGCGGTGAGCCGAGTTCAGTAAAATTTTGTCATAGAATAGGATTAAATTATGTAAGCTGTTCTCCATACAGAGTTCCAATTGCTCGTCTGGCAGCAGCACATGGAGTTTTGGAAGAAGAAAAATAAAATATAAAAAGTATTTCTTTTTTTTATTATTTGTATTATTATATTAACTTAGGAGATAAAATGGAAAAAATGAAATTTATTAAGATATCTTTCATTGTATGTATTTTATTATTATGTATTATTTTTATACAAACTAAATTGAATGCAGTTGAAATAAATCAGCTTATTGATATACCAACTGCAGCTGTTGTACGTAAGGGAAATTATCAAATTGATACACGTTTGTTTACCAATGGCGGAGTTTTATTAAGGGGGGAAATTGGTCTGGCAGAGCGTTTTAATCTGGGAATATCTTATGGTGGAGTTAAAATTATAAGTGAAGAAAATCCAGAATGGAATCCAAATGTTGCAATAGATGCAAAATATCGTCTGTCAGACGGTGGAGTTGGTTATCCGGCTATAGGTGTTGGATATGATGGTCAGGGCTATGGTCTTTATAATAAAAAGGATGAGAGGTATAGAAATAAATCAAAAGGCCTTTATATGGTTTTGAGTCATGAATATAAACCTGTTGGAGAAATGCATGTAGGTACAAATTATAGTTTTGAAGATAAAGATGATAAAAGCGGTAATGTATTTCTTGGAATTAATCGCTGGATTGGTCCTGAAATAATGGCAATGGCAGATTATGATCTTGGACTGAATGATGATGACAAACAGGGAAAAACTAAAAATAATTATACATACAAAACTTACGGCAGCGGTAAAGGATATTTAAATGCAGGGATACGCTGGTATTTTGCCCCTGAACTGGTTCTGGAGTTTAATGTATTAAATATAACAAGAAATGGCAAAAAGGAATTAGATGATGATAAAGTAAGCCGTATAATTAAAATAAGTTATACAAATTATTTTGATTTTAGTGGGGGAAGTCATGGTAAATAGCAAAGTATTTGATTTGAATGATTCATTTGAAAAAAGTTTTGAAGGAATAAATAATGATAAGTTAATTTCTTCTGATGCTGAAATAATAAGAGAGAAGACATTAGAAGGTATCAGAAAAAAAATTCATCTTGAATTAGCACCATGGGAACGAATACAAATTGCACGTCATCCTGAACGTCCATATACAATGGATTATATTAAACTTCTGACAAAGGATTTTATTGAATTTCATGGAGATAGAGAATTTTCAGATGATCTTGCAATTGTTGGCGGAATAACAAAATTTAAAGATATGTCAGTAATGATAATAGGACATCAAAAGGGTAGAAATACAAAAGAAAATATTCTAAGAAATTTTGGTATGCCGCATCCTGAAGGGTTTCGCAAAGCTCTCAGGCTAATGCAGATGGCTGAAAAATTTAAAATACCAATTATTACATTTGTTGATACTCCAGGTGCTTATCCCGGGATTGGAGCTGAAGAGCGCGGACAGGGACGAGCAATAGCTTATAATTTATACGTTATGTCTCAACTTCGTGTCCCAATAATTTCAGTTGTAATAGGGGAAGGTGCAAGCGGGGGAGCGCTGGCAATAGGAATTGCAGATAGAACATTAATGCTGGAGAATTCTTATTATTCTGTTATTTCTCCTGAAGGTTGTGCTGCAATATTATGGAAAGATAAAACAAAAAGTTCTGACGCTGCTCAGTCATTAAAACTTACAGCTGAAGATTTATACAAATTTGGTGTTATTGATGACATCATTCCTGAACCTGATGGAGGAGCACATAAAGATTTTAAAAAAACAGCTGAAAATATGGAATCATATTTAGTGAAATATTTAAATGAGCTTGCGGAATTGCCAGCTAACAGATTATTACAATCAAGGTATGAACATTATAGGCAAATCGGAAGCTTTATCGAGAATGCCTGATAAATATGAAACATTTTTATGAATCAAAAAGCGATAAACAGACACAGAAAATTGCAAAACAACTTACAAATAAATTAGTGCCGGGTGATATAATACTTCTTTTTGGAAATATCGGTGCAGGGAAAACATGTTTTGTTAAAGGTATAGCTTGTGGATTAAATATTGATCCTCTTATTGTTACAAGTCCTACATTTATTATCTTGAATGAATATAAAAGCAAAATATCTTTAAATCATTTTGATTTTTATCGGATGACTAGTTTTGAAGAAATTGAAAAAATAGGTTTTTTTGATTATATAGAATCAAATGCAATTACAGTAATAGAATGGCCTGAAAAAGTTGAAAAATATATCAAAGAAAGATGTTACAAAATAATAATAGATGTTGTGAAAGACAATGAAAGAAAAATAAATATAATCTCACCAAAATAAATATTAAAGGCAAAAAAGATGTGGATTCTTGGAATAGATACTTCAACTTGTATTGGGAGTATAGCTTTATTAAATATAGATAATTCAAAGAGAGAAAAAATTGTTTCTGAATTCACATTAGATGTTGATACAACACATTCTTTCCGTCTTCTTCCTGCAGTAGATATAATGCTAAAATTTTCAGAAATAACTGTTAAAAATCTCGATGGTATAGTTGTATGTATTGGACCAGGATCTTTTACAGGAATTCGAATAGGAATCAGTACAGCAAATGGATTATCAAATGCTTTAAACATACCAGTTGCAGGTGTATCAAGTTTAGAAGCTTTAGCACATAATTTATTTGGAGTAAAAGGTTATATTTGTCCGATAATAAATGCAAGAGCTACAGAAATATATACATCAATTTATAAGTCTGAAATAAAAGAAATACATGAAATTGATTGTCCCAGAACTATAAAAACAGAGGATTTATCAGATTATATTGATCAAAAATGTAAAGGTAATAGTAAAATATTTTTTATTGGGGATGGAGCTTCTGTTTATTATAAAATAATTATGAAACAATTGAATAAAAGAGCTGTTTTTGTGCCTTTTTATATAAGCTCGGCAAAAGCAGGAATTTTAGCAAGTATAGGGAGCAGGAGAATTACAAGCGAAAAATATATATTTGAAAAAAATATTATTACCCCTCTCTATTGCAGAAATCCCAAATTCATATAAAAAAAATTTATATACAAAATATATAAATTAATAAAACAAATTGCATCTAAAATATTTTTGTGATATATATTATATAATAAATTAAAGTATAGGAATTTCAAAGTTATTAGTTTTAAGTAGTAAGTTATAAGTTTAGAACTAAAAACTTAAGACTTAAAACTAAATTAAAGTATATAACTTAAGAACCAATTTTACGAGGAGAATAGCATTGAAACGTAAAATTACTAATTTGTTATTTTTTATTTTATTTATTACAATTTTTTTAAGTTATCGTTTCACTCTGGCAGCTACAACTTCTGGCACATTAACACAAGATGAAAATTGGTCAGGGACAATAAATATTACAGGTGATGTTATTGTACCAAATGATGTTACATTAACTATAGAACCTGGCACTACTTTAAATTTCGACTTTCTATCTGACGATACCTCAGGAGGTGATGACACATCTTTATCTGAAATAATCATTAATGGTGGATCATTAATAGCAGAAGGTACGCCTCTAAATCCAATAGTGTTCACCTCAAGCTCTGGGAATCCATTAATAGGTGACTGGTATGGGATAAAGTTTGTACAGAGTCTTGGTAATACATTAAGCCTGGATTATGTAACAGTGGAATATACTAAAGAACATGGCATTAAATATTACTGTGACGTGGCAGGAGTGTTTACCGCAAGTATCAAACATAGTACATTCAGATATGGAAATGGGAAAGGAATATATTTAGACATACGAAATATATAATGACAATTCACAGGCAATAGATGCGAGACATAATTGGTGGAATACAACAGCAATAGCAGAGATGAATGCAGGGAATAATCCCAAAAATATATCTGTGATATATGATGTGTATGATAAAAATGATAAAGGCACAGTAGATTATGAAGGATGGCTGAGTGAGAGCTTAATTATTAGTGATCCTCCTGTATCGTATATAGTAGAGCCATTGGATGGACGGACAATAAGAGCAAAAACATATACAATAACAGGAGTGTCATCAGCGAGAGAAAGTAAAACAAAATAATAATTAAGTATGTTTAGTGTTTTGATCCTTTTTTCTGGTAACAAGAAGAGCAAATATTAAGGCAACAATAGCAATAATCGCAAGTGAAGCTGTAACTAAATTAACCATTTTTAAGTCTCCTTAAAAAGAATTATAGCGGTTAAATATATTATAAAAGCAGCTATAAGTGCAATAACATAATGCAATGTTTTAATTGGTGAATTAGGTATTAATCCACCAATAATATACACAGCACTAATAGTTTTAGATATATCAAGAAGAAATTTTGCTGTTTGTTCTTTTTGATTTTTGTTAAAATTAATATCCATAAAATAATATTAGCATAATTGTAAAAAGAATCAAGCAAAATTTTGTTAATGAGACATTAAATACTATTAGAGAGGGAGGAGAAAAATGGAAAAGCTGGTGAGAAATAATGGACTGATTTTATCTTTTGTTATAATTTTTACAATAATTTTAACATTTGGCTGCAGTTTAAGTAAAAAAAGTGATAATGATAAAAAAACAAATCCTAATGCTTCAAAATATAGGCCTGTTATTAATTCACTTGATAAATATGAAGCCAGACCAGGAGATAATTTAATAGTTGAAGGTGATTATTTTGGTATAAAGCGTGATACAAGTTATGTAAAATTTAATACTACAAAAGCTATTAAATATAGTGATTGGCAAAAGAAAAAGATTAATCTGCTTGTCCCAGCAAATGCAGAATCAGGTCATCTTGTAGTTGTTACTTCAGGTGGTACTTCTGATCCTGTGAATTTCAGAGTTCTTTATCCTCCAGCAATCGAGAGCTTTTCACCTTATAGAGCTAGATATGCTTACGATACTGTAATTATTAATGGTAAATATTTCGGTACCACATCTTTGCATCTTGATGGTAAAGTAAAAATAGGACAAACATCTTTATCATCAGTTGAAATTAATTCAATATCTATTAATAATTGGAGCGATACACAGATTAAATTTATAGTACCTGCGGGAGTCCCTTCAGGACATATTTATTTAGCAACGAAAATTGGTATGGACAGTACTCAAGATAATATAAGAATTGTAAAAGAACCTGTAATAGCAAATGTTAATATTAATCCTGTTTTTGTCGGGCAACTACTTAATATATATGGAACAGATTTTATTGCCCCATCAACCGGAAGTAGTGATCCCCCTTCTATCAATGAAAAAGTTACAATTACGGATACTATAGGGACAATAAATACAATCCCTACTGTTTATTGGAGTGATGATGAAATTAGAGTATTTATTGGAGATACTGATAAATTTAAATCAGGGAAACTGGCAGTAAATACTTACATAGGGAAAAGCAATGAAATTGATTTGAAAATCATGAAGAATATATCTGGTTGGAATAAAGAAAATATAGATAATTCGTATTATACTAATGATACTACAAATTATACTACTGCAATATATGATTCTTCAAATAATAAATTACATATAGCTTATACAGTTACAGAAAGTACAGGTATTAATTATTTAAAATATGCAACCAGTAATCTAAATTCTAATATCTGGAATATTCAAAAACTCGATAGTACAGTTATTGCGCCTAATATGGTAATAAATAATATTGGATTACCCAGAATGCTATATTATACTGAAAGAAATACAATTAAATTTGCAGATCTTTCTTCTTCAGGAATATGGGAGACGACAACTATAGATGGTACAACAAATACAAAAAAGCTGACAAATCCATCAACTGCAATTGAAATCGATCCAAGAGGGATAGTTTATCTTGCATATAATTTAAGAGATATTGTTTCATCAAGACAGTTAATAAAATTTGCAAAAATAGATACCACAGGTATTGTTACAAAAAAGCAATTATTCAGTGATACAACAATTTGCACTCAGATAGCATTATGTCTTAATAAAGATAATTTACCATTTATTGGCTCTAATATTGGTTATGATATTTTATATGTATTTAATAAATTGAATAGAATTAAATATTTTGAAAGTACTATAACTGGATGGAATACAACAGAAGTTAAGAAGGGTTATGGCAATCTTGATTATTTAGATTCCTCTGCAACATTTGGCGGCATTGATTTAAAAAGAGATAATAATGGAATCATTCATATGGCTCTTGTTGATGGAACGACAAAATTTATTGATGATTGGCCAGTTGATGGTGGTGTTTTTTACTCTTCTTCAAAAAATGGATTGGATAAACTTAGTTCAATTTACACTGCAAATAACTATTTTAATAAATGGAATAATTTTGTATCTATGGCAATTGAAAAAAATGTTCCTCATTTTATCTATACAGCTATTATTGATAATAGATATAATCTTTATTATACAAAATATGATTCAACTAATGTGATATGGTCGCAATCAGATCTAATTGCTGCTAAAGTAGATATTTCACAAAGCAGATTTTTGTTTGATAAAAATGGGAAAATACACATATTTTATTTTGATTCGGGGTTATTAAAACATATTAATAGGTATGAAAGCACGATTACTAAATATTAGGAGTTAAATATTTATATGCAGGACAATTTTTATGAAGATAAAATTATAATACTTGATTTTGGTTCACAATATACTCAGCTTATTGCAAGACGTATTCGTGAAAATAAAATTTATAGTGAAATTCATCCTTATAATATTTCTATTGATAATATAATAAAACTGAATCCAAAGGGAATAATTCTTTCAGGAAGCCCGAAAAGCGTATATGAGGAAAATGCTCCTATAGTGAATATCAAAATATTTTATCTGGGGATTCCTATTCTTGGTATCTGCTATGGTATGCAGCTTATGAATTTTTTACTGCATGGTGAAGTAATAAAAGCTGATAGGCATGAATATGGGGAAGCAAGGCTTTTTATAAATAATCCATCAGGTCTTTTTGCCGGGTTAGATAGAGAAATACTTGTATGGATGAGTCATGGAGATTATATTTCTAAATTGCCGCCGGGTTTTAATATTATTGGTCATACGAAAAATACTCCGATGGCAGCTGTTGCAGATGAAAAACGCAAGCTTTTTGGACTTCAGTTTCATCCGGAAGTTATTCATACTCCGCTTGGAAAGAATATTTTAAAGAATTTTGTTTATGAAATATGCGGTTTGAGAGGCACCTGGACTATGGAAGCATTTATCAATCATACTGTAAAAACTATAAAAGAAAGAGTTGGGGATAGAAAAGTTGTATGTGCATTAAGTGGAGGTGTGGATTCTTCAGTTACAGCAGTACTTGTTCATAAAGCTATTGGTGATAATGTTATATGTATATTTGTGAACAATGGATTATTGCGAAAAGGAGAAAGCAAAAAAGTAATTGATATATTTAAAAATAATTTTCAAATAGATTTACATTATATTAATGCTGAAGATAGATTTCTGGAAAAGATTAAAGGGGTTGTTGACCCTGAACAGAAGCGTAAAATTATAGGACATGAATTCATTGCCATATTTGAAGAAGAAGCTTCACATTTTGGTGATATAAAAATTCTTGCACAGGGGACACTTTATCCTGATGTAATTGAGAGCATATCAATAAATGGTCCATCAGCAAAAATAAAGTCTCATCATAATGTTGGCGGTTTACCGTCTAATATGAATCTGGAGCTATTGGAACCTTTAAAAGAATTGTTCAAGGATGAAGTCAGAGAATTAGGGAAGGAACTTGGTATGGCTAATGAACTCATATATAGACAGCCATTCCCTGGACCAGGACTTGCAATACGTGTTATTGGAGAAATAACTGTAGAAAGGCTTGAAATATTAAAAAATGCAGATATGATTGTTATAGAAGAAATGAAAAAAAGTGGTATTTACTATAATGTCTGGCAGTCATTCGCTATATTATTGCCGATAAAAACAGTTGGTGTTATGGGGGATGATAGGACATATGATAATGTAATAGCTTTAAGAATAGTTACAAGTGTAGATGGAATGACTGCAGACTGGGCTAAAGTTCCATATCTTGTGTTAAGTGAAATATCTAATCGAATAGTTAATGAAGTTAAAGGTGTTAATAGAGTTGTATATGATATAACATCCAAACCACCAGGAACTATTGAGTGGGAATAATATATTGAATAATAAATAGGGGGGTGAAAATATGGATTTCATAAAAAAGATGATGTCAGCTGGTTTAGGTGCAATGATTATGACAGAAGAGAAAATTAATGAGACAATCGATGAATTGGTAAAAAAAGGTGAGTTGTCTGAGAAGGACGGTAAGAGTGTACTTAAAGATATTATGGATCGAATGGAAGAAAACAAAAAATTTATTGAAGATAAAATAACAGAACAATTTGAAAAGTTATTTAAAAAAGCTAACATTGTAACGACAGAGGATTTTGAAAAATTAGAAAAAAGAATAGAAAAATTAGAAAATTTACTCAGAGAAAAAAATAAAGAATCTAAATAATTTGAGTGACAGGGTGATAGTGCTAACTATTACCCACAAGTCTGAAAATGCTTGTGGGAGTAAGCTTGAAATTTGCAAATATTTCATTGGCAATTGAGCATTGACAATTGAGCATTATAATTCAATTTATATTAATAACGTCTAATGTTTTCAAAGGATTTAAACCTTAATTCTCAATTCTCAATGCTCAATTGCCAATTGTCAATGCTATTTACCCCGACTTGTGGGTGATAGTTAGGGTGATAGGTAATCGGTCAGTTATTGGGGGATTTGTCATTGCGAGGAGTTTTATCCCGAAATAAACCCATTGAGATTGCTTCGCTTCGCTCGCAATGACAGATTCCAAAATGTAAATTTCCCCCAATAACATGCTGTCGCTCTGTTGTTATACTGTTATATAAGAGGGAATGCTTTGTGAAAGAAGACGAAACTTATAGTAACATATATCGTATTCGTCAGATTCTGAATGTTTTTATTAAACATGGTTTTGGGCACGTTATCGAATTTCTTAATCTGCACAAGTTTTTTTCATATGGGAAGAGATTATTCAGTATAGAAAAAACAAAACTTTCATCTCTCGAAGCTCATCTCAGCCCTTCAGATCGTTTGACTCTTGCTCTTGAAGAATTAGGACCAACTTTTATTAAATTCGGTCAAATAATGAGTACAAGACCTGACTTACTGCCCGCTGAATTTATCGAAAGTTTTAAAAGACTGCAGGATAAAGTAAAGCCTTTTGAGTTTAGTGAAGTAAAAAATATAATTGAGAAGGAATTAGATAAACCTCTTTTAAATGTTTATAGTAATTTTATAGAAGAACCAATTGCGGCAGCTTCAATTGCTCAGGTTCATTATGCTGTATTGAATACAGGCGAAGAAGTTGTTGTTAAAGTTCAGCGGCCAGGAATACAGAAAAATATACTAACAGACTTGCGTATTCTTTATATAATTGCAAATTTTATTGATAAAAGACTTGGAGAGGACAGATTATTTGAACCATTATTGCTTCTGGATGAATTTGACAGGTCGATAAGAAGAGAGATGGATTTTATTACAGAAGCCAGTAATACAGAAAAGCTTCATAATAATTTTAAAGAAATACCATATTTTAAATTTTCAAAAGTATTTTGGGATTATACTACTTCTCGGGTATTAACAATGGAAAGGCTTTATGGATTCAGACTGGATGAAAAAGAAAAATTTGAATTATATAATATTGATAAAGCAAAAATAGCAGAAAGAATGGTTAAAGCATATTTAAAACAATATTTTGAAGATGGTTTTTTTCATGCAGATCCTCACATGGGAAATATACTTATTTCTCAGGAGGGAAATATTTTAATGCTGGATTGCGGGATGGTTGGGTATCTTAATACAGATTTAAAAGAAAATTTTGCTCAGGTTTTTATCGGTATTGTAACACATGATTTTGAAAGACTTATCGAAGCTTACATGCGTTTGGGAATGATGACACAGCCTGTTGATTATCCGTCTTTCAGACAGGATCTTATTACTTTTATGGAGAGACATCTGGACGTCCCAATAAAACAGTTTAAAATATCAGATGTTTTTATGGATACAATAAAATATGCAAAAAAGTATAATATCAAAGTAAATGTTGATTTTTTGCTTTTAATGCGTTCTCTGGTAATAATCGAAGATATATCAAGAGTTCTAAATCCTGATATTAATATTGTTGAAACAACAAAGCCTTATGCTTTAGAGTTATTAAAAAAGAAAATAACAATAAAAAATTTTAAAGAAACCATAACAAAACTTATTTTTGACATTGCTGATACTTCCAGGGGCTTGCCAAAACAGATTAGACAAATTCTTAATATGATGCAGTCAGGGAATTTAAGGTTTGAAATAAAAAATCCTGATGAACTTAAGCAAATTGAGCATTTAAACAGAATAGGGAACAGGATAGCAATAAGTATAATTCTATCAGGTCTGGCTATTGGTTCCTCAATTATATTACAGAATGTCCCATCTCCGACATTAATGGGATTCCCTTTCTTTGGAATTATAGGTTATCTTATTGCAGGTATTATTGGGATTTTTCTTATTGTCTCCATTTTACGTTCCGGAAAATGGTAAGGATCAGCGCAGACCTTAAATATAAGTATAGGAATTTCAAAATTCATAATTTAGCTCGATGAATCGAGCAACTACATTGAAATTTTTGTAGTTGCCTGATACTCAATTAATGATGTTGAGTACAAGCTTATCAGGCTTAATTTAAAAACTTTTATGGAGAAAAATAAATGGATTATATTCTTACACCTATTGAAATCCGTATTTTAGGTTCATTAATTGAAAAGGAATTAGCAACTCCAGATTATTATCCTCTAACACTGAATTCATTAACTGCCGCATGTAATCAAAAATCCTCAAGAGATCCTGTTATGAATATTGATGAACAAATTGTTATAAGAGTACTTGAAGATTTGCGGCTTAAGCAATTAGTATGGCAAACTACGAGTATGGAAGGCCGTGTTCCTAAATATAAACATAATATGAAAATATTTAATTTTTCTCCTGCTGAAACCGCAATATTATGTGTGCTTTTTCTAAGAGGTCCAAAGACCGCTGGAGAACTAAGAATTCATACTGAGCGTTTATATAAATTTAATAGCATTGAAGAAGTAGAGAATAATCTAAATAAATTATTAGAAATAGAAAAAGGTCCATATATTATACATCTGCCTCGAGAGTCAGGGCATAGAGAACGACGTTATGCTCATTTATTTTGCGGAGAAGTTAAAGTAAATCTGTCTCAACAGGAGGAATCTCAAGCTCTGGAAGTAAAATATGAAAATCAAAAGATTGAAAATCTTGAAACAGAAGTAAATCGTATTAAAAAAGAGCTTAAAGATTTTAAAGAACAATTTGAAATATTTAAAAAACAATTTGAATAATATCCGGAGATAAATATGCAAGCTTCTGTTAGTATAACAGGTATTCTGGGTAAAAATGTTAAACAATCATTATTATTTAATATATATAACCAAATTTTTAATGAGCTAGACCTTCCATGTCAATACATTCCATTTGAAGTAATGCCAAATCATCTTGAAGAGGCAGTTATTGGAATACGTCAAATGAAGATGATGGGGGTTAATGTAACATATCCATATAATGAAAAAATTACAGAATACATAGATGAGATTACAGAAGATTCTAAAATTATAGGGAATATAAATACTATAAAAAACTATAATGATATTCTAATAGGATATAATACTTATGGCAAAAGCGTTGTGGAAGCTCTGGAAAAAAAGTGCAAAATTTATCCTGATAGTAAAAGTTTATTAATATTAGGAGCTGGATGTACTGCTAAGTCTATTGCTGTAACTTTTGCGAAAGCTGGAGCAAAGCAGATATTTATTGCTAATCGTACTATGCTTCATTCTGAAGAAATAAAAAATGTTATAAACAGCAATATACCGGAATGCAATGTTAATATTTTTACTCTTAATGCACCAAAAATAAAAGAAATAATCAAAGATGTTGATATTATAATAAATACAACTCCTTTAGGAATGAAAAAGAATGATCCATCTTTATTAAATGCTGAATTAATATCTAAAAATAAAGTTATATTAGATACAGTATGTAATCCTTTAAAAACATTATTAATCAGGGAAGCATGCATAAAAGGTTGTTTAAATGTTGAAGGAATTAATATTTTTGCAATGCAATGTGCGATTGATTTAGAAATATGGACAGATAAAATATATCCAATAGATATTATAGAAAAAACAATAATGAAACAATTGAGAGGTTGAGAAGTTTAATAAGGAGGGATTTCTTATTCTTAATAAAAAACTCAAATCAAAGAAACATAATATTATTATTACAAATGATGATGGAATAGATTCTCCAGGATTACATGCAATGGCAAAAGCTTTAGCTTCTCTGGGGAATATATATATAATTGCTCCAAATGAAGAAAAAAGCGCTATAGGACATTCTGTTACAATTCATCATCCTCTAAGGGCAAAAATTTTAAAAGAAAATGTGGTTTCATTATTTGGTACACCTGCAGATTGTATAATTTTTGGAGTTTTGTATCTTTTAAAGAAGCAAAAAATAGATTTAATTGCATCAGGAATTAATTTAGGCCCAAATCTGGGAGATGATGTGACTTATTCTGGTACAATTGGAGCTGCTATGGAAGGGACACTTCTTAAAATACCGTCAATTGCAGTTTCTTTAACAGGTAAAAAACATAATGATTTTTCTGCTGCAATATCATTTACAAATAAAATCGCAAAATATGTAATAAAAAATGGTTTGCCGGAAATGACTCTATTAAATATTAATGTGCCAAATGAAAAAGTCGATAATATAAAAGGATATTTGCTAACAAAGCAGGGAAAGGGTATATATAGAGATAACATAGTAGAAAAAGTTGATCCGCGGGGTAGAAAGTATTTTTGGATAGATGGAGATGAACCTCGATGGGAATTGACAGACAGTGGAGATACAGATTTTTATGCTGTTGCAAATAATTATATATCTGTTACTCCTTTGAGTTTGAATTTAACAAATTATAGTGTTTTAGAAACTATGCGGGAAAAAATAAATATAAGATTTTAAAATATCTGGAAAATATTTATTATGATTGATTATACAACATTGCGCAACAAAATGGTAGATGAACAAATTATAGGCAGAGGGATAAAAGATGAGGCGGTTATTTCTGCTATGCGAAAAATCCCAAGGCATTTTTTTGTAAATGAACCTCTGACAATTAGAAGTTATGGAGATTATCCATTGCCTATTATTGAGAGTCAGACAATATCACAGCCATTTATGGTTGCATTAATGACAGAATTGTTGAGTTTAAATTCATCTTGCAATGTTCTTGAAATAGGAACAGGATCCGGTTATCAGACAGCAATTTTGGCTGAAATATCCGAAAAAGTTTATACTATTGAACGGTATAAAACTATGGTTTTAAAAGCAAGAGAATTATTTAATAAATTGAATTACCATAATATAGTAATGAAAACAGGAGATGGGACACTTGGATGGAAAGAATTTTCTCCATTCGACCGCATACTAGTAACTGCTGGTGCTCCTACAGTACCAGAAAAACTTGTAAATCAGCTGGCAGACTGCGGACGAATGATAATTCCAATTGGGGACTCTACATTACAGAAATTAACCTGCATTGAAAAAAAAGATGGGAAGATTTTTATTAGTGAATATGGCGGTTGTGTTTTTGTCCCGCTTGTTGGTAAATATGGATGGAAAGAAAAGGAAAAATAGTGATTAAATATTTTATTTTTAACAAAAAAATAAATTTATTAAATATATTAATATTTATATTTGCTTTTTCTGCCTGTCATAGAAAAATAGTTCATGTACGCAAATATCCTGATAAGTATTATGAAATTATTCCTATTGATGCTTCAGGTAATTTTGTTGTAGATAGAGAAAACAACAGTATTACTGCTGAAATTAAAAATATTAAAATAAAAGTTAAATATGTGGATTTTAATTTTTTATTTAATAATTTTTCTTATTTAGTTGATAAAAATGATTTTGGATATACATCTGTTTATCGTCTTGTCCCATTCTATATTGCAAAAAGAGTCAATGGGAAATCTGATATAGAAAATTATTTTTCACAGTTTACTGTTTTTTATGTTTATATAGAAAACAAATCAGATTCTCCTATAATGTTTAATCAAAAAAGATGTGTAATGGTGGACGGAATGGGAAATCAATATAGTACTTTAGATGAAGGTTTTTTAAAAAGTAATCAGTTATTATATGGATATATGGAAGAATCCCCGTTTTTTGGGATTAAAAGGACATTAAATCCTTTGACAAAAATACTTGGAGAAGTAACTGAAATTGCCAATGCTGCAGCATCAATAACACCATATGGAGGAATGGTTAAGATTAAAGGGCAGGATAATTATAATGAAAATAAACGTTATGATTATAAGTATCCTATGGATATTAAACTTTTTTTACAAGGGGGAGAAATTTTCCCATCGGTTAACTATAGTGGATTTATGGTTTTTAGAAAAATATCAGATAAATCATTTACTTCCAAGCTCATTTTTCCATATATTGGATATAAATATACTGCTGATGGGAGAGTTATTGAAAGTATAAATTTTGAATTTAATTTTTCGAAAGTTATGAATCCAAAAGCGGCATATTTTGATAGTTCCTCTCAAATGTTGTTTTATATAAGTCATAACGAAAATTTATTTGACAGTTCAAATATAATGAAAGAACCACCAGCTAAATAAAGTAATTGTGATAATTAATATAATTGTTAAATAATCTATTAAAGTAATTTTTAATTCTCGAAAATGAGAGCGGCCTTCTCCACCTCTGTATCCACGGGCATCCATAGCTTGTGCTAGTTCTTCTGCTCTATGAAATGAACTTAGGAAAAGCGGGACTATAATAGTTATTAGATTATTTATTCTATCAATAAGATTCCCATTTGAAAAATCAACTCCACGGCACATCTGTGCTTTCATTATTTTATTAATTTCCATAAAAAGAATTGGTATAAAACGGAATGAAATTGTGAGCATCATTGCAATTTCATGTGCAGGAAATCCTAAAAATTTAAATGGATAAAATATATTTTCAAAAGCATCGGTTATTTGCACAGGTGATGTAGTAAGTGTTAGTAGTGATGCACTGGCAATTAAATATAGAAGACGTAATGTAACTAATGTTCCTGTATTTATGCCTTCAAAAGTAATAGTTAAAAATTTCCATTTCCACCATGCGGTACCTTCAGTAAAAAAAAAATGAAAAATACATGTAAAGATAAAAAGATATTTTAACGCAAAAATGTTTTTTAATAGATATTTAAATGGGATGCCAGATATCAATATAATTAAAAAAAGTACTATAGCAGGAATAATATAATAAGATAAATTTTTTGTTAAAATTGTCCATATCATAAATCCGCATAAAATTGTAATTTTTATTCTAGGATCTAGTCTATGAATATATGAATCAAGAGGAATATATTGACCGATGGTGATTTTATTTAAAAAGTTCATAATTTATTATTATAATATAAAAAGATAAAAAAGCAAAATAGTGAAAAACCATAGGGTGTGCATCCAATGGCATTGACACTAAATTGACGATTGAGCATTGAGCATTTACAATTGAGCATTATAATTCAATTCAT
>JACRDZ010000142.1 GCA_016212735.1 Candidatus Firestoneibacteriota bacterium
GATGTAGTATACTGCGAAAATTGCTGATGTCCAGATTGTAACCTGAGATACTAAAGTGGTAGAAAAAGGTATGGCGGAAAAAATATATATCAATACAACAGGTATAGGACGAGTTATTAAAAATAGAAAGACTTCTGCATCTTATATTAAACATGGAGATGCAGTAATACTGACAGGCAGTATTGGAGATCATGGAATGGCTATAATGAATGCCAGAGTCAACCTGGGATTTTATGGAAATTTAAAAAGTGATTGTACTCCTTTAAATCACATGTTAAGAGCATGTGTTGAAAAATGCAGAGGTATTCATGCAATGCGCGATCCAACGCGTGGAGGACTGGCAACAACTCTTAATGAATTAGCAGATTCATCAGGTACAGGGATTCTCATTCATGAAGATTTAATACATATTAATAAAGCTGTTGAATCTTCATGTAATATAATAGGAATAGATCCTTTATATGTTGCATGTGAAGGTAAAGCAGTAATTATTACAGATAAAAAAGAAGCACAAAAAGCAGTAAAAATACTTCGACAATTTAAAGTTGGGAGAAAGACTGGTATAATTGGAGAAGTCATAAGTAAAAAAGGAGTTTATTTAAAGACTGAAACAGGAGGAATACGCCCATTATTTATGTTAGAAGGAGACATGCTGCCGCGTATTTGTTAGAGTTTACTCATAAAATGGAAGGAAATAAAAAATTGGATGTTATTATTTTAGCAGGGGATCACAAAAAAAATATTAAACTTTATTCTGATAATAAAGGTTTTCTTATTGTTGAAAATATACCAATCATTATCCATATATTAAACAGTCTTATAAATGTTAAAGAAATATCTAATATCATTATTGTAGGACCTAAAGAGAGACTGGACAATACTTTAAATAAACACAGACATAAATTAAATAAAACAGATAAGAGTATTATTACAGTAGAACAAAAAGACAATATATTGCAAAATGCATGGGAAGGTTTTTTTCAATCCATTCCGGAATATGCAAATAATTCTTTGTCTATGGAACAGATAAAAAATAAATATATGGATAAACCTGTTTTGTTTTTATCTGTAGATGTACCTATGGTTATGCCTGAGGAGATTTCTTATTTTATTGCTAAATGTGATTTAAATAAATATGATTATTTTACAGGAATAACTCCAAGAGAAGTTATGAGTTTATATTACCCTACAGAAACTCAGCCTGGAATTATCATGGCATATCTGCATTTTAAAGAAAATCTCTATCGTGTAAGCAATATACATTTAGTAAAACCATTCAGGATTAAGGATATAGAATATATCAACCTCATGTATGATATCCGTTATCAGAAAAAAATTATAAATGTATTATTATTTATAATAAATATATTAGATGCTCCAAACACTCTGGAATTATGTATTTATTATATAAATATGCAGATGGCTCTTTTTTTAAGTCATATCAAATTAAAATCCGCTCGAGATTTTTTTCGTAAATTTGTTATATTAAATAATGTTGAAAAAGCTATATCTCTACTTATTGGAGCAGAATTTAAAGCTATTGAAATACCTTTTGGAGGTTTAGCTCTTGATATAGACAACGAGAAAGATTTTAATACATTAGTATTTATGTTCAAACAATGGAAAGAAAAACAGCGGACTCATTTCAAAACATGAGGCTGGATGTCATAGCTTTGTTCATCAAATGTAATTTGCACTTGATGTGTTCCATCTTTATCCATTCTGAATATTTTTGGCCTTTTGTTTCTGTTTGATACAAAGAATATATGCTGACTGTCAGATGACCATGCAGGATTGTAGTCGAAGGAATCATTGTTTGTTAAATTCTTCTGCTCAGTTCCATCGCTGTTCATAATATATATTTCTTCATTCTTATCCCTATTTGAAGTAAAAACAATTTTGTCCCCTAGAGGAGAAAAAACAGGTTCATGGTCAAAAGCTGGATTTTGTGATATATTAATAGTCTCTCCTTTCAACAGGTCAACCATATATATTTCAAGATTACCATCCCTATCAGAAGTAAAAATAATTTTATTCCCTGAAGGTTCCCAGTTAGATTCAAAATCACGAGCAGGATTTTTTGAAATGTTAGTCTGGCTGCTTCCATCTTCATTCATTATATATATCTCCATATTATTATCTCTATCTGAAGTAAATGATATACGGGTTCCTTCCGGTGACCAGGCAGGTTCAAAATCATAGGCGTTATTTTTAGTAAGATTTAAAGGACTTGTTCCATTATTATATATTGTAAATATTTCATAATTATTGTTATACAAAGAATAATAAACGATTCTGACACCGTCCGGAGACCAGACAGGACGGTAATCATTTTCTTCATTATAGGTAATCCTTTTTATCCCTGTCCCGTCCTCATTAATAGAATATATTTCATAATTTGATGCTTTAATTTCACCTTCTTTTTTCCTTGAACTAAAAACAACTTTAAGAGTATCCGGTTTTTCAAATAATATTTTTTTTAAATCTCTTTTGTCATATTTTGGAGATTCTTTGCTTAATTGGGGTTGTAGTTTTAGAAGTTTACTTCCATTCATAAGTTTTTCTAGCTCAGTTAATATTGTAAGGAGTTGTCCGTTTTTTAATTCTTTATATTTTGCATCGTCATAAAACCGTTTGCAAAGATAATACCAGGTAAAAACAATATCTATATCTATTTTCCCATTTATATAAATATCTCTCAAACTATTTAATGCATTATTTACATAAGAATCTCTGAAATTCCCATCACCTGTAACAATTTTATCAAAGGGATATTTTTCAAGTATTTTAATATAATATTGGAAAGCCTTTTCATAATCATGATAGTGTAATTCATAAATTCTGCCTATATTTATAAAACAGAGACCCATAGTTCCAATATAATCTTTTGACAGCATTATTTTTGCATCAGAATATTTTTTTTGTGCATTAATATAAGCATCTATTGCTTCCTGATATTTTTTTAACATTTCATAACATTCTGCTATGCGAATGCTTACATAAGCGCCTAACGGATATCCCCATAAATCATTTTTATCCGGGAAAATTTTAAGTATTTTACTATAACCCTCAATTGCTTTTTCATATTCACCTTTTTCTTTTTCTATGTCCATTAATTTTGTACGTATCATTGCTGCGAGAGAGAATATTTTCTGGTCATCATAATCACCGCTTTCATCAAGAGCTATCATATTCCAGTACAAAATCATCTGATTATAATTTTTTCTCATATTTTCAATCATAGCCAATTTATAAAGAGCTGCAAGATAAGATGAAATATAAAAATAATCAGATTCTATAAATATCGAAATTTTTTGATCTGGATAATCTTCTATTATGTTTTTGTATATTTCAATTGCAAGATAGTATTTCCCTCTGCTTGTAAATTCTTCTGCCTGGATAAAATTCTCAAGCAGAGTTTTTTTACCAACATTCAGAATTTCAGGCTTAATTTCACCTGTAGCTGTATCTTTAATAAAGAATATTATTCTCTCTCCATCAGGGAACCATGCTGGTATATTTACTTCATCTATTAAATTTGTTATTTGCATTGGTTTTTTACCTGAATTATTTATAATCCATAAATTATCACTATTTTTATTCCGATTACTTATAAAAATAATTTTCTTACCATCTGGAGACGGTTTTGGATAATGATCCTGTACGTGTCCTTTAGTCAGAGCTCTTGCGTTTTTACCATCTTTATTTATAACCCAGATATTTGAATATTTATTATCCTCTGATACTTTTTCAAAAACAATAGTACTGTCAGAAATCCATTCAGGATGTATATCATCTGTATAATCGAATGTTAATTGAAGCAGATTTGTTCCATCAGGATTTATCATGAATATATCTTTATTCCTTGATCTTGAAGAAACAAAAATAATTTTTGTCCCGTCAGGACTCCATTTGATATCTTCTTCAAAAGAAAACTCATAAGTAAGTCTTAATTTATTTTCACCAGAAGTATTCATAATCCATAAATCCCAATTATTATTCAAAAAGCATTTATAAACTATTTTATCCCCTATAGGAGAACATAGAGGAAAATCTTCATCTGTGGTTTCATTTGTTAGCTGTGTTAGATATTTTTTCTCAACATCCTCACGTGTAATTGATAATAAATCCTGCATGGATTCATTCCCTGTCCGGGTGCAGTTTGTTGAATCATTATAATAAAAAATATCCAGTTTGGCCATATCCATTTTGTAAATATTATAATTCCCGTCTCTGTTTGAAGAAAATACAATAGCAGTTGAATCTGGACACCATTGAGGGGAAACATCGTTATGAGTAGATTTGGTTAGACTTACTATTTTAATAACATTATCCGCAATTTCTGTACGAATTATATTATTATCACCTTTTAAATTCAGCTTATTAATTTCAGAATACAAATAATATCTGCCATCAGAAGAAGGAATGGGAGGTTTAATATATTCTTTCTCCAGCGCAGATTCTTGAATAAACTCAACATCTTCTTCTTTTTCAATTCTTTTAAATGCTATAAGTTTTTCTTCATCAGAAAAATAAAAAAACATTTCAGAATTATAATCATAATACAGAATATAAAGAGGATAATAATCTGTGAAATATTTAAATACTATATCGCCATTTAAAGTATCAATACCGCAAATGAACCCCTGATCTACGCATAAAAAAAGCATGTTCTCAAAAATTTGCGGACTTCTTTGTATACGCTCTGCTGCCTTTAACTGCCAGATAATATTTCCGTCATCAATATTAATAGCAATAATCTCCCCATGATCAGTAGCCAGAAAAATTGATTCATTTTGCACTGCTGGTGAAGCAAGAAGAAAATTTCCTATTTTTTGCTTCCATTTAAGTTCCCCATTTTTAGTATAAACACAATAGAGGTTACCATCGCATGATGGGATAAAAAGTAAATTTTTATATATAACCATTTCAGTATATATTCCAGAAGATTCTGTCGTAAATGTCCAGAACGGTTTTCCAGAATTAATTTCCAATGCATATACATTTTTGTCATTACTTGCTATATAAATTAAACCATTTTTTTTGTCTGGTAATTCAGAATAAGTTGTTTTTGGCCATTCTTTATTTGTACTCAACAATTTATTTCCGGTATTAATATCTATAGCATAAAGATTACCATCTAGAGAACTAACATAGAGAATATTATCTCTAATCTGTGGTTTTGCAATTATTTTATCTTTAGTTTTGAATTTCCATATTAATCTTCCTTTATCCTGCTCTATTGCATAGATATAACCGTCTTCTGAGATAAGATAAATAAACATGTCTTTTTTGTCTTGAGAGGATAATATTGAGGTAATTTTATTTTTAAATTTTATTTCCCATTTAACTTCAAAATATTTATCATTTCCATTTTCTTCTGCATGAATGTTTAGATGGATAATAAATACAATTAAGCAAATTAATATAAAAAGTAACTTTTTTTTCATATATATACCGATTTTGATACATGAACGGTTATTTATTTATATCAGGAACTGGAAGTTTGGTGGAATCAGTATTTTGTACAGGATTTAATTTATTATTAATATCATCACCCAGATTATTAAAAAATTTATTTATTTCTTTAATTTCTGTTTTTGCTATGTAAGATAATGCTTCTTTTTCTTCTTCATTTAGCTCAGCAAATAAAGGATCTGACATTAATGTTTCTAATTTTGTTTTTAATTCATTATAAGAAACTGTAATGCTATTTTTATCATAATCCTTGTAATATGTTGTATTATCTTTTTGAGAATAAGCAACATCTCTTATCGCAAGTTGAGCGAGAGATTCAAGTCTATCATAAAATCTCATACGAAAGCCAACAAGTTGTCTATCTCCGCCTTTTATAGCAAGAACATAATTTCTTATGTCAGAAGGATCAACCATTTTTACTAAATAAATTGATATTTTATCAATCTCTTTTTTAAAAGAATTTGCATGCATTAAAAATTTTTCTATACTCATTACACTCCCCATCTGCCAGCATTGATAATAAAAATAATTTCCTTTTTCAAAAACCGCTCTTAATAAAGTTTCAATCATCTGTCCCTTTGAAACAATATTATCATGGCGTTTTTCAGGGTCATCTACTAAAGATAAAAATGCCTGTGATTCTATTTGTTTCATAGTAAGAAAATATTCACGCAGATATCTTTGCCCTTCTTCAAAAAACATTATATAAAGATTATATAGTGCTGCATTTTCATAGGAATCTTGAGTTACATTTTCACCGGCTTTTCGTATATAATATTCAAATTTTAATACTTTAGGTTTCTCTTTTTCATCTATTTTCTGATTTAATACAACAATATATTTATCTTCACTTATTCTTTTAAGCCAGGAAGGACATGGTGTGTTTTTATATTTATTATAAAAATTGTTAAGTTCTTCATTATTATCATTATCATTTTTTGCGGAAATATTAATAGAGAGAAAAACTAAAAATAATATTATAATTTTAAGTAAATTAATGTTCATGATAATTACCTAATTATTTATATTAATTAAATTTATTCATAGTTTTTGTTATATCATATTTAATAAAAGTATCAATAATTTCCATAGAGGTTGGTATTATTATTTTTTCGATTTGATTTATTTCTTCTTTAAGAAAATTCATAAGTACATAAGTTTTTAGATCCAGACAGGGAAGTGCATTACCTATCCCAACACGCATACGAGGAAATTTATCAGTTTCCAGGTTTTCTATAATTGAAAGCAATCCGTTATGTCCGCCATGACTTCCATTTGCTCTAACACGGATTTTCCCAAAGGGGAGATTAATATCATCGTTTATTACAAGAATTTCTTCACAGGTAATAGAATATTTATACATAATAGCTTTTACAGCTTTGCCGCTGTTATTCATATATGTTAAAGGCAGAGCAAGAATTATAGTTTTTCCATCAATTATAGTTCTTGCAATCATGCTGTTGCATGTTTTTGTTTTTAAGTCTAAACCAATCTTTCTGGCATATTCAGATACAATCATAAAACCAATATTATGCCTTGTTATTCTATATTTAGGCTCTGGATTCCCAAGTCCGACTATTAATCTATGAATCATTATTTATTACCAAATTTATACAACAATCTTATAGCTTATTATATTATTTTTTCTTAGTTTCTTTAGCAGGTTTTGCTTCTTTAGTTTCTTTGGTTTCTGCAGCACCTTCAATAGGAGTTTCAGCTTTTCCTTTTTTACCTACTATTTCAGGCTCAGCCTGAGCTTGAGTAGCTAGTTCTTCTTTTGGTTTTTCAACTTCTTCTTTACCAGGTGTAGTAATAACTACAAGAACCATATCCTGAGGAGACAATATTCTTATTTTCTCATTTTGAGGGATATCTTTTATGTGGTATGATTCATTTATTTTTAAATTTGTAATATCTAAATTAATCTGATGTGGAATATCTGAAGGAAGACATTCTATAGTTATTTCATGTACTAATTGTTCTAATATACC
>JACRDZ010000141.1 GCA_016212735.1 Candidatus Firestoneibacteriota bacterium
ATTATTTTCAATATTCATTGAATCATACACATTTTCTGTTGTATTAAAATAAACATCATATTTAATATAATCTTCATCATGATCTCCGCCAAACCAGTCAAGACTGACTGATGCAGTAACATTCTGCTGACCATTATAAGGATATACAAAAACAGGTTTATATGGCGGGTTATTTGTTATGCTTAAAGATCTGTCTGTTGTGATTTCCCAGACAGGGCCTTCTCTCTGGTGTCCGTAATTATCATTTACAATTACATTCCAGAAATATTTTTTGTTTTCAACTAATTTAGTCTGTATTGCAATAGAATTAGTTGATATATTCACAGCAATCTGTTTAATAGGGATATTATTTTCATTTAAGCTTGTATCAAAAAATACATCATAACTCAATATATCAGTTGAGTCCGGATCTTGTGCCTGCCATGTTAATAGTATATATCCAGGTTTTTTTATATCTCCATTACCCGGTTCAGGATTATATGGAGGATATGGAGATTTATTTGTTATTGATATATCATTTCCTGTAGTAAATTCCCATACTGACCCTTTGCTTTTCAAACCATGAGAATCAAGACTATTTATCTGCCAGAAATATGTTTTATTCTGCATTAAATCTGAAGTATCAAAATGAGCATCTGTAATGCCAGTAGCTATTGCCCTGTTTAGCCCATTGACTGCTGTATCAAAATATAATTCATATGTTACAGAATCTCCTGCATCAGGATCCCCCCCTGTCCAGCTTAAGGCTACTGCTTTAAAAGGCTGGTTTATACTGCCATCCAAAGGAGAAGGAGCAAAAGGAACATAAGGTGGATTATTATTAGCCTGAGGGGGTTTACTACTGTCGTATTTAATTGTAAAAAACTCCCATATATTACTTTTATTTATCTCTCCTTTTTTATCAAAAGCAGCAACCTGCCAGAAATAATGGGAACTTGAATCTAAATTATCAGATTTAAATGAATTATCATTAGTTTCTGCTATTTTTGTCTGCGGCGGATTTGTATCCTTATTTAGATAAACTTCAAATTTATCAACTTTATCACCTAAATCCGGATCTCCATTATTATGCCAGGAAAAAGTTTGATTGACTGGTATGTTTTCCTGCTTGTTGGAAGGTATAGGATTATCCGGTTTGTTCGGGGGATTATTATCTCTTCTTGTAAAAAATTCCCATACATCGCTGGAACTTGATGCCCCATGTTTATCAAAAGCCTGTACCTGCCAGAAATAATGAGAATCTGCCTCCAATTTTTGAGATGTGTAAGAAGTATCATTCACAGAAACTACTTTTGTGTCTGGTGGGTTCTTGTCTTTATTTAAATAAATATCAAAACTCAAAACTTCATCAAAAGCATCAGTATCTCCATTATTTTTCCATGATAAAGTCGGATTAATAGGGACATCTGTTTTCTTATTTTCCGGATCCGGACTATCAGGTTTATTTGGCGAATGATTTACTATTGTTTCTCCTGTTGTAAATGACCACAGAGAACTTGTATCCTGAACATTTTTCGAGTCCCGTGAAACAACATACCAGTAATATATTTTCATTTCATCAAGCATATATGGTATTTGAAAAGATGTTGTATCTGTATTGCCAAGCAAACCTAATGTATTTTTAAGAGAACTATTTCCTAAAAAAATATCATAATCTACAGAGTCTCCATCAGGATCTCCTCCCATCCAGCTTAAAATCAACTTACGGGATACATTGGTCTGTCCATCCTTTGGAACAGGATTATCTGGTTTGAAAGGTTTTTTATTCACTATGGTATTGTCAGGTGTGCTTTTCTTATTCTTCTTTTTCTTGCTGCTTAAACTGCATGCAGAAGAAATAGCTATAATAAATATTAATATTAAAATAACAAATTTATAAATTTTCATTATATTACAATCTTCTTATCATTTATTTACAATTTCTTTTAAAAATAATACGTTTTTAGTGTTTGATAGTCAAGAACAAAAAAAAAGCCCTGTAAAAAACATACAGGGCTTTTTTTAATAACATATGCAATTATGGACCTGTCCAGAACTGCCATACAGGACCTACTGTTACTGCTCCAGCATTATCTTTTGAAAAAACCTGCCATTCATAACGTGTATATTGAACTAAGTTACCAACATTAACACTTGTATCGGACAATGTAAATGTAGAATCAAAATAATCTATTTTTTTCTCACCGCTTGCATAATGTACAAGCCAGAGAGAATATCTTACTGTATCACCTGCATCAGGGTCCCCTCCCTGCCAGGATAAAATAAGCGGTTTAAAACTATAAATTGTAGAATTATCCTGTGGTGATGGATTATATGGAGTATTAGGTGGTTTATTCCCTGTTCCTGCACCAACTGAGAAACTCCATATTTTCCCTTTTGTCTCTGCATTTTTATTATCAACAGCTATAACATACCAGTAATATGTAAAACCTGGACTTAATGCAGATAAAGGATAGCTGAAACTATTTGGCTTTGCTACCTCTGGCAGATTATTCGGATCAGTACCAAAATATAATTTATGATACGCTATGTATCCTGAAGCATCAGGATCATAATCTGACCAGCTTAATATAGGACTTGTTCCTACATTAGTTTGTCCATTGCTTGGAGAAGGATAATTAGGTTCTGTAGGAGGCATGTTCTGCAACGATGCACTTGTACGGAAACTCCATATTGGTCCTTTTGTGGTCTTATAAGCACTGCCATCTTTTGTCCATGTTTCCCTGGCTATAATCTGCCAGAAATAGAAAGTATTTGCCACCAGACCATTTACTGTCCAATTTGTTGTATAAGTTGACCCTCTTAGGTTCCCTGCGGAATAAAGATTTGCCATATTGATTGAATCTGCAAGATATATATCACACATAATAGAATCACCATCAGGGTCCCATGCATTCCATGACAACCATGCATCTTGAGTTCCTGGAACTATTTCCCCATTATATGGATCATTTGGGAAACTTTCTATAGTTGGTGCAGCATTCCCCTGCCCTGTCTTAAACCACCATATATCCCCTTCTGTAAAATTATTATTAGCATAATCTCTTGAAACTATCTTCCAATAATATATTGTATTAATATTTAAATCTTTTTCAAAACGTGGTGGATCTCCTAAGACAGTACCAACTTTATTCTTCTCTTGATATACATTTGATGTTGTATCCAGGTAAATGTCATAATTTAAATAATTATTCTCTGTGTCTCCTCCAACCCATGTGAAAATAACATGTTTTGGAACATTCTGCTCACCAACACCAGGAGCTGGCCAGCTTGGTTTGTTTGGCGGCTGATTTTTATTTGTAAAATCACCTGTTGTAAATGTCCATATTGGACCATAGACAGGGTTATTCTTACCATCCTTAGCAACAATCTGCCACATATATGTTGTATTTTTGTAAAGCTGTTCAGGAATGGTAAAAGAACTCATACCTGTCCATCCTCTGTTAGGCAGAGGTTGATTGGTACCAAAATATACCTCATAATTTAATGGATCTGCTTCTTTATCACTTCCTGTCCAGCTTAATGTTACCTGATATTGGACTTGTCCCTGTCCATTAGATGGTGTTGGGTTACTTACCCATGGCGGACTATTAGTCCATGTACCTGTTGTAAATGACCACATTGGTCCATCAATACTGCCACCATTTTTATCCATTGCTCTTACCCACCAATAATACATTGTCCCTTGTTTTAAGTCATAATTTATCTGGAATGAAGTATAATTTCCATAGGTTTTACCTAATAATGCCATACTTTTACGATCTGAAGTTTCACCAAGGAATATATCATAATCTACAGAGTCTCCATCAGGATCTCCTCCCATCCAGCTTAACATTACATTAACAGGAACATTTTGCTGTTGAGGATATGGAGTTGGAGTATTTGGACTATATGGCGGACTATTACCTCCAGTCCCACCACCAGTACCAGTAAAGAAATTCCATATTGGGCCAGAAGTTCTTGCGCCTATTGTCCCATCAGATTTTTTAGATTTTACTTCTATTTTCCATACATACTGGCTATTTGGATCTAGCCCGGTTCCAGATGGAATCGAAGGCACATCTTCAGGTACTCTTATAAAATTACTGTATACTTCTTTCACAAAATATGGAGCTCCAGGCTGCCCTCCTTTTCCAAAGTACACATCATAACTTAAATAATCTCCTTCATTATCACCTGCCACCCAGTTTAAATTAACATGTAAAGGTTGATTTCTTGCCTGATCCATTGGATTTGGACTTCCTATCCATGGAGGAGTATCATAACCAGTACCACCGCCCATTCCAGTTCGGAAGTTCCAGATTTCACCTTTTATAACATGCTGCTGTGAATCACGCGCTGTAACCTGCCAATAATATGCTGTATTTTGAGTTAATCCATCTACAAACCAATGCGGTCCTGGCAATCCTTCAAAATGTCTAAATGGCCCACTTGCTCCAGTAATATTTAAATTCCCTGGACTTGGATCAACTGCAATATCATAGTTGACATAATCAGACATATCTGGATTTCCTAGATCCGGGTCCCCTCCTATCCAGTCAAGACTTAGACTTGTAGGAGTATTTTGTTCTCCGTTATATGGACGTGGAGATGTTGGTTGAAATGGGGGATTTCCACCCGTTCCTCCGCCTCCTCCCCAATTACCTGTAAAAAATTCCCATATAGGACCTTGAGTTTCATTCCCATGATCATCTTTTACTACTACATACCAGCGATAAAGATTATTTTCAAATAATTTATCTGGAGGACTGTAACTTCTTGATGATATATCTGCAGCTACTTGTTTTATTGGTTTACCTTTATTATCAAAAATAACATCTAAATATACATCAAAACTTAAAGTATCGTATAGATCAGGATCTTTTGCATCCCAGTTTAATATTACATATAAAGGGACTCCTTTATTCCCATTAAATGGTTGTGGATTAGTAGGTGGATATGGGGATAAATTGTCTTCAACAGAATTTTCATCTCCTGTAGTAAATTTCCAGACCGGACCGGTAATTCTTTCACCTTTTGAACCATTAGTGATTACCTGCCAGAAATATGTTTTTTTCTGTATTAAATTTGCTGTTTCAAAATTAGTTATATTAAGACCAGAAATAGGGTTTATTAAATTTTTACTTGTATCAAAATATAGATCATATACCACATAATCGCCTGGATCCGGATCCCCGCCCGTCCAGAATAAAGATATTCTTTTATATGGTTGATTGGTTGCTCCATTATCTGGATATGGGAAGTCAGGGGGATAAGGAGGATTATTACCTGTCGGCTGTCCACCGCCTGTATACCCGCTTGTATAAAAATCCCAGGTATCACTTGATGCAGAAGCTCCATTATTGTCAAAAGCCACAACACGCCAGAAATAATGTTTTCCCATCTCTAAATTACCAGGATTATATGAAGTATTGTTTGTTGTTACTACTCTCGTTTGCGGGTAATTCATATCAATATCTAAATAAACATCAAACCTGCTTACTCCATCCAAAAAATCAGGATCTCCGTTATCCTGCCAGCTTAAGGTTTGATTAGTACGTATTTCAGTTTGTCCTATAGTTGGGATAGGATTAGTTGGTTTACGCGGGGGATTATTGCTAACACCAGGAATAATACTGCCACCGCCTTCTTTATTACTAGTACCACAAGCAAAGGAAAAAGCAAAAATTAGTATAAAAGAAACTATCAACAACTTATATATATTTCTCATTTCCAAACCTCCTCCTAATTTTTTTTCAAATATTTTCTATTATACATTATTTAAGTTCTCGCCTCCCTTCCTGTCAATTTAACAACTATATTTAACTTATATAACAATTTTTTATTTCTGCCTTAACTTTCTTAATGTTAACTTACCAAAACATGTTTGTCAAACAACCTAAAAAATAATTTTTGTTTAATTAACGATTTCAAATCCCGCTATCGCAGTATTTTTAGGGGGGGATGTGGTCATAGGTGTTAAGTTAAGAATAACAAATTAACATAAATTTAGCCAATAAAAACAACTGTAAACTGTAAAATGAATAATGTAAAATTTAAAATTAGTTATGTGCTTTAGCAGTAAGAACGGATTTCCCAATCATTTTACATTTTTCATTTTACAGTACCCATTTTACAGTTTATATAAATATTTTCATTTAAAAATTAAAATCTGAAAGAAACGATAACTCCTTGCTATATAAAACTAATTTATTAAAAAGCAATCCCTTAACTTAACACCTATGGGGTGTGGGGATATGATTTTTTGTAAACAGCTCCTGTTGCTCCACTGGTCACTTTTTCAGCATAACGAGCAAGATATCCTGTTTTAATTGCAGGAGACTTTGGTTTCCATCTGGAAAAACGTTCTTTGATCTCTCTATCTGTTAACTTAATATTAAGTTTTCTTTCAGGAATATTTATCTCAATTACATCACCATCACGAACAATGGCTATTACTCCGCCTTCCATTGCTTCAGGAGAAACATGACCAATAGCAGCACCGCGTGTGCCGCCGGAGAATCTTCCGTCTGTTATTAAAGCAACATCTTTGTCCATGCCTATTCCGCATATTGCAGATGTAGGCATTAACATCTCTCTCATTCCTGGACCGCCTTTTGGTCCTTCATACCGGATAACAACAACTTCACCTTTTTTTATTTTATTGCCGAGAATTGCCCGAACAGCTTGTTCTTCAGAATCAAATACTCTTGCAGGACCAGTATGTACAAGCATTTCGTCTGCAACAGCAGACTCTTTTACCACACTCCCCTGAGGAGCTAAATTACCAAAAAGTGCTGCCAGTCCCCCTGTTTTATGATAAGGAGACTCTAAAGGATGAATTACTTCTTTATTAAATACTGAAATATTTTTTAAGTTGTCTTTCCATGTCTTCTCTGTTACTGTCATCTCTTCCATTTTTATTATTTTTTTTCTTGATAGTTCTTTCATAATTGCATAAACCCCGCCTGCTTCATTTAAATCTTCAAGATGATGTTTACCTGCTGGTGATATAGAGCAAATATGAGGGACTTTTTTACTTACATCATTCATAATACTCAAACTAAAACTGCATCCTGCTTCATAAGCAATAGCAGGGAGATGCAAAGATGTATTGGTTGAGCCTCCAAAAGCCATATCCAGACAAATGGCATTATAGAATGCTCCGTCTGTAAGAATATCCAGTGGTTTTATATTCTTTTTTATCAGTTCTACTATTTTCATCCCTGTATATTTGGCTAAACGAATACGGTGAGCATATACAGCTGGTATGGTCCCATTACCTGGCAATGCCATGCCAAGTGCTTCAGTAATGCAATTCATTGAATTTGCAGTAAAGAGACCCGCACATGAACCAGCGCCAGGACATGCACAATCTTCAAGTTCTTCAATGTCTTTTATAGACATTTTTTTTGTTTTAACTTTTCCAACAGCTTCAAATACTGTAATAAGGTCAACAGCCTGCTTTTGAAAACGGCCGCTTAACATAGGCCCGCCGCTTATAAAAATACTTGGTATATTTATTCTTGCTGAAGCCATAAGCATTCCAGGTATTATTTTGTCACAATTTGGAACAAAAACCAAGCCGTCAAAAGGATGTGCGCATGACATTATTTCTATAGAGTCTGCAATCAATTCCCTTGAAGCAAGCGAATATTTCATACCTTCATGATTCATAGCTATCCCGTCACAAACACCTATACATCCAAATTCAACAGGTGTTCCTCCAGCCATGTATATCCCTGCTTTAACAGCTTCAACAATTTTATCCAGATGCATATGTCCGGGAATAATCTGATTAAAAGAATTTGCAATCCCAATTAATGGACGTGAAAGCTCTTCGTTTGTATAACCAATAGCTTTAAACAACGACCTATGAGGTGCTTTTTCAAGACCTTTTTTCATTATATCACTTCTCATATTTCCCCCTTATTTATTAGTTATTGTATAAATATATTATTATTGTTTATTAATGTCAAGTATACAGAAATTCTAAAGTTGATACCTTGACAACATAATAAAAAAATTGTACCTTTAATAATATATGCATATGCAGATAAAGGGATATTTAACAATTATACAAAGAGATATAAAATGAAACTAGAAAATAAACGAAGAACGATATTTGTTTTTTTTATGGTAGCCTTAGATATATTTTTAATCAGTACAGCATTTATAATTGCGTATAGATTAAAAGATACTGTATCTTTGTTTGGAATTCCTTCTGGTGTTGGGAGTGCAAATTATAGTTCTATGTATCCAGTGATGATTTTTTCGTGGTTATCAATTCTTACAACAATGAGGCAGTATGAACCAAGAAGGCGATGGGGCATAGATGAAATTTTTTTCTCAATTTCTATTGCTGTTACTTTAGGGATTTTTTTTATTTTTGGGTTTTTTTATGCAACACATGAGCTTTTCTTTTCAAGACTGATGGTATTTTATTTATGGTTTTTTGCAATTATCTTTTTAAGCAGTTCAAGAATTATTATTCGATCTATTTTAAGAGTATTATATAAAAAAGGAGGTCAAATAGTAAAAAAAGTACTTATTGCAGGATGGGGAGAAGGCGCAAGAAAACTTGCCTGGCAATATAAATTTCATCATGAGATGTTACATAAAGTAGTTGGCGTTGTTTTAGAAGATGACATAGAAGTAACCAATGATATAAAAGAAAAAATTGCAAGTCTTTCAGAAAATGGAATATTAGGTAAAATATCTGATATTTGTCAAATAGCTGTTAAAGAAGGGGTCTCTCTTGTTATTTTAACTGGTTCAGCATTAAGAAAAGAAAGACTAAAAGAAATTTTTGAAACTTTATGGAAAGAAAACATTGCATGTAAACTTGTCCCTAATATTTATGATCTTGCACCTCGATATATGAACTACGATGAAATCAGCGGCATCCCTATGCTTGGTTTCAGAGACAGTCCTATGCTTGGCTGGGAAGCCATAGCAAAGCGTGCAATAGATATTTTAGGATCAATTATCGGATTAATTATATTATCGCCTTTATTAATAATTGTTGCAATATTGATTAAAATAGACTCCCCTGGACCTGTATTCTTTACACAAAAAAGAATTGGGCAGAATGGCAGACCATTTTATATATGCAAATTCCGAAGTATGGTTAAGGAAGCTGCTGGTGGTCCTTTATATAAAGTTTTAAAAAATGACAATAGAGTAACTAAAATAGGTGCATTTATACGTAAAACAAGTATTGATGAATTACCCCAACTTATTAATGTATTATTTGGAGATATGAGTCTTGTTGGACCACGACCAGAAGCTACTATATTTGTTGAAGAATACAGTGAATGGAATAAGAGACGTCTGTATCTTAAACCCGGACTAACAGGACTTGCACAGGCTAATGGTATTCGCGGGAACACAACTATTGATGAAAAAACTAAATATGATTTGGAATATATGGAAAATCAGTCTTTACTTTTAGATATTAAAATTATATTAAAAACAATAGCTACTATATTTTCCCACAAAGAAGCATATTAAAAAAACGTTAGTATATATCAAGCTCTATCACTTAAATTGTTGTCCTTGACAAAAATATATATTTTGCTAGAATTAATTAGTTTGAATTATTTTAATTACAGAAAAGGAGTAAAGTAATATGTCAGACATAAGTGCTGGTTTAGTTAAGGAGTTGCGGGAAAAAACCGGAGCAGGTATTATGGAATGCAAAGAAGCTTTAAAAGAAAAAAACGGAGATATTGAATCTGCTATCTCTTATCTGCGTGTAAAAGGGATAGCAAAAGCAGAGAAGAAAAGCGGAAGAGAAGCTTCTGAAGGAAATATTGGTTCATACATCCATGCGGGAGGGAAAATAGGAGTACTTGTAGAAATTAATTGCGAGACTGATTTTGTTGCTAAAACCGATGATTTTCAGGCTTTAGTCAAAGATGTTGCAATGCATATTGCAGCTATGAATCCTCTTTATATAAAAAGAGATGAGGTCCCTTCGGATCTGATTGAAAAAGAGAAGAGTATTTATAAAGAACAAATGGTAACTTCCGGCAAACCGGCTGGAGTCATAGATAAAATAGCACAGGGGAAACTGGAAAAATATTTCAGTGAAGTATGTCTTCTGGAACAGCCTTTTGTAAAAACTCCGGAAAAAAAAGTTGAAGATTTAGTTAAAGAAAAGATTGCAAAACTTGGTGAAAATATTATGATAAAAAGATTTGCACGATTTAAAATAGGTGAAATAAATGCAAAATAACAAAGAAATATCTAAACCTGTATTTAAACGGATACTTTTGAAATTAAGCGGAGAAGCCCTTGTAGGGAATCAGAAATATGGGATTGATCCAAAAATAGTAACTTCAACAGCTAGCCAGATTAAAGAACTTAAGGATTTAGGATTAGAAGTGGCAATTGTCATTGGTGGAGGGAATATATACAGAGGTGTTGCAGCATCAGCACAGGGTATGGATCGCTCAACAGCAGATTATATGGGTATGCTGGCAACTGTTATTAATTCTCTTTGTTTACAGGATGCATTGGAGAAAAATAAACTTTATACACGTGTTCTAAGTGCAATAGAAATGGAAAAAATCTGTGAACCTTACATAAGACGAAGAGCTATACGACATCTGGAGAAGGGAAGAATTGTTATTTTTGCTGCAGGTACCGGCAGTCCATATTTTACAACTGATACTACTGCTGCTTTAAGAGCTATTGAAGTCAGTGCAGAAGTCATTTTAAAAGCTACAAAAGTTGATGGGGTCTATTGCTCCGATCCAATGAAAAATTCAAAAGCAAAAAAATTCTCTTCATTATCCTATCTCGATGTTATAAAAAAAGGGTTAAGGGTAATGGATACAACTGCAGTAACTTTATGTATGGAGAATAAATTGCCAATAATTGTATTTAACATGACCAAAGAAGGTAATCTTAAAAAAATTATTTTTGGAGAAAAACTGGGAACTATTGTTAAGTAATCAATAAAGGAGGAATTAAGTATGATAGAACAAATTTTTCACCAGGCTGAAGACAGGATGAAGAAAGTAATTGCTGTTACAAAACAGGAATTCAATAATATCCGTACAGGCAGAGCCTCTGTACAACTTTTAGACGGTGTAAAAGTTGAATACTATAATTCTTTAATGCCGATAAATCAACTGGCATCAGTATCAACTCCGGATGCCAGAACAATTACAATTCAGCCATGGGATAAAGGTGCTTTTTCGCCTATTGAAACTGCTATTACCAAAGCAGGTCTTGGGCTCACACCTGTAAATGATGGGAATTTAATTCGAATATCTATTCCTTATTTAACAGAAGAAAGACGCAGGGAGCTTTCAAAACTGGTTCATAAAACAGCTGAAGACCAGAAAGTTTCAATAAGAAATATTCGCAGAGATGTTAATGATGAGATAAAAGAACTTAAAAAGAAAAGTGAAATATCTGAAGATGATAATAAAAAAGCTCTTGAAAAAGTACAGCATCTCACAGATAAATACATTGTTGAAATAGATAATGCAGCAAAAAGCAAAGAACGCGATATTATGGAGTCTTAAGGAGTTTAATGTTTAGTCCTAACAATGAAAGTGAAACAAATTTACGAAAAAAGCTTGATCTAGATAAATTGCCTGCACATGTTGCTGTTATTATGGATGGCAACGGCAGATGGGCACAAAAAAAACATAAATTACGTATTTTTGGACATAGAGAAGGAATCAACAGAGTTAGGGAAATTGTCAGATGTTCAGGTAATATTGGGATAAAATATCTAACCCTTTATGCTTTTTCCGTTGAAAACTGGAAGCGGCCGCGTAAAGAAGTAAATGCTTTGATGGGCCTTCTGAAAGAATTTCTTCGTAAGGAAGTTGATGATTTAAATAAAAATAATGTAACTATAAGATATATAGGCCGCACAAATGAATTGCCGGAGTCTGCTCTTCTGGAAATGGCAAAAGCAGAAAAAATTCTGCATAATAATACCGGGCTTGTACTTACTTTAGCTTTGAATTATGGCGGACGCGCGGAAATCATAGATGCTGTTAGAAAAATTGCGGATGATATAAAAAAAGATAAATTATCACCAGAAAATTTAAATGAAGAAATATTCAGTAAGTATCTATATACCTCTCTTTATCCAGACCCTGATTTATTAATTCGAACCAGTGGTGAAATAAGAATTAGTAACTATTTATTATGGCAGATAGCATATTCTGAAATATATATAACTTCTACTTTATGGCCAGATTTTAAAGAAAAGGAATATCTTGAAGCAATACTTGATTATCAAAAACGTAATAGACGCTTTGGAGCCGTTGGATAAGAAAAAGGGTAAAGGTTATTTATATGTTATTATGGAGAGTGTTAAGCAGTTTAGTACTTATCCCTGTTGTTCTTTTATTGCTTTACTACAGTTCTGTAATCTGGTTTCAACTAACAGTAGTTATTGTAGAATTAATAATTGCATTTGAGCTTATTAAAATCTCGGATTTTAATAAAAAATATAAAATAGATAAAGAAGTAATTATATCAAGCATTCTTTTTATTGCAGGATCATTGCTTCTGTCCTTTCGTTTGGCATTGGAAGGAGCATTAACAATAACAATTATAATGATTTTAGTCTGGGAAATGACTAAAGAACGGGATATGGCGGTTGTTTTCGAAAGTTTTGCTATAAATTCTTTTAGTGTAATTTATGTCAGTTGGTTTTTAAACCATGCTGTACTTTTGCGCAGAGTTGATGTGAATCTTGTTCTTCTTGTTTTACTTATTACATGGGCAAATGATATAGGTGCATATTCTATAGGAAAATTATTTGGCAGGCATAAATTAGCAGAAAATATCAGCCCGGCAAAAACATATGAAGGAAGCATTGCAGGATTATGTTCAGGTATAATTACAGCAGAATTACTTAAATATTATCTTTTTAAATCGATTTCTTATTCCGATATGTTTATCGGGGCATTATTTATTTCTATTGCAGGACAATTTGGAGATCTTGTTGAATCCGCAATTAAAAGGAGTTTTAAAGTAAAAGATTCTGGGAATTTAATCCCGGGCCATGGAGGTTTATTGGATAGAGTCGACAGTTTGATTTTTGCTTTCCCTATCGCATTTTATTATTTTGTTTTTTTATCACATTTAAGATAATTAGAAGTATAGGAATTTGAATATGCCCAATAAATTGGGCAACTACAAATATATTACATTGTAGTTGCTCGATTTATCGAGCCTAATTTGAATAGGAACATATGAAAAAAAAGATTGTTATTCTTGGTTCAACTGGTTCTATTGGACAGCATACACTTGAAGTTATTGAAAAATTTCCAGAAGATTTTGAAATAGTTGGTATTACAGGAAATAGAAATTATAAACTATTAACTGAACAGATTAAAAAATTCAAGCCAAAATATGTAGTTATCGGAGATGAGAATTTAGAGCAAAATCTAAAAAAAGAATTAGGCCGTACAAAAATAGAGTTAATGACAGGTCTGAAAGGACTTGTTAATTTGTGTTCTTTGTCAGGTGTTGATATGGTAGTTGTTGCTCTTGTCGGGGCAATAGGGCTAAAACCTGCACTTACTGCTATCGAGAGAGGAAAAGATCTGGCATTAGCCAATAAAGAAGTTATGGTAATGGCTGGTGAATTAATTACGTCAAAAGCCAAAAAACACGGTATAAAAATTCTTCCGATTGACAGTGAGCACAGTGCAATTTTTCAATCTATGGATAAAAATAATTTGCATGCAATTCGCAGATTAATTTTAACAGCTTCTGGAGGGCCGTTTTTAAATTTCCCTATAGATAAAATGCATAAAATTACTGTAAGGGAAGCATTATGTCATCCAAAATGGAAAATGGGACAGAAAGTTACAATAGACTCTTCCACATTGATGAATAAAGCACTGGAAGTTATCGAAGCCAGATGGCTATTTGATATTGATTTTGACAGGATAGAGGTTTTAATACATCCGGAAAGTATTATTCATTCAATGGTGGAATACATAGATGGAGCGATAATAGCACAGTTAGGACGTACTGATATGCGTATTCCGATACAATATGCTCTGACTTATCCGGAACGAAAAAAAACGCATATATCGGATTTGGACTGGAAAGAAACATCAAATTTGACTTTCTTATTGCCTGATATTAAAAAATTCCCTTGTCTTGGATATGGGTATAAAGCAGGCAAAATTGGCGGTACAATGCCTGCAGTACTTAATGCATCAAATGAGATTGCAGTAAATTATTTTATTGCAGGGAAAATTAAATATACAGATATACCAAAAGTCGTAAAGCATTGTATAGATAAACATAAATTGGAAAAAAGTACAAATTTAGATATAATTATAAAAGCAGATACATGGGCACGTGAATTTGCAGATGAATATATTAATTTATATATGAAAGGAAAATAAAAATATGCAGGTTTTTCATTTTATTATTATACTTGGTCTTGTTGTTCTTGCTCACGAGCTGGGGCATTTTTTTATAGCCAAGTTAGTTGGAATTAAAGTAGAAAAATTTTCAATGGGAATGGGTCCAAAAATTTTTGGTATAAAAAGAGGAGAAACAGAATATCTTTTATCTCTCCTGCCAGTTGGAGGATATGTGAAAATGGCAGGTGAAGAACCAGAAGAAGAGAATGAAGACAAAGAAAGTGATAAAAATATTTCCGAAGAAGATAAAAAAATGAAATTCTATAATAAAACAGTAATTGAGCGTGCAGCAGTTATTGCTGCAGGCCCGATAATGAACGTTATTCTTGCTGTATTTATTTTTACTGTAGTTTTTATGGTAGGGATTCCGCTTTTAGCACCTACTGTCGGGGATGTATTAAAAAATTCAGCTGCACAAGAAGCAAATATTCAAAAAGGTGATAAAATAATTGCTATTGGTGAAAATAAGATTGAACTTTGGGAAGACCTTACAGATATTATTCATTCTAATCCTGGTAAAAAACTCACGCTTACTTTATTAAGAAAAGACAAAAAAATATATATTGATATTGTTCCTGCAAAAGAAAAAGTAACAACTATATTTAATGAAGAAATTGAAATAGGTCTTATTGGAATAACTCCAGGTAAAAAACCGGAATATATTATAGAAAGATATAATCCTTTTACATCTTTTATTATGGCTCTTAACCAGACATATGCTGTAACAGTAAATATGTATAAAGCATTGGTTATGATGTTAAGCCGCAAAATAAAAGCAGAAATTACCGGGCCGATAGGTATTTTTAGTATTGCAAAGGAAAAAGCAGAAAGCGGACTGAGTAATTTATGGACTTTTGTGGCTATTTTGAGTATAAATTTAGGTATAATAAATCTTTTGCCATTCCCAGTTCTGGATGGCGGTCATTTAGTATTTTTATTAATTGAAAAAATAAAAGGTACACCTGTTAAAGTAAAATATAGAGAGATAGCTCAGCAGGTGGGTGCTATAGTTTTAATTGCTTTAACTATACTGATTACATATAAAGATATTTTGCGTCTATATCATTAAAAAGAAGGGATACATATGGTCAAAGCTTATGAAATCGCAACAGATAAATATATTATTGTGTCTCCGCAGGATAATATTTTTCAATGTGCAAAACTTATGGGAAATTCTCTAAAAAAATATACTGTTGTAATGGAAAACGATAAAGTATTGGGAATTGTTTTAGGACTTGATATTGTAAAAAAACTTGTAAATGGAGAGATAACAGAACATATAAAAGCTAAAGATATGATGACAACTTTGACTGAAATGAATAAAAATATGGAATTGAATGATGTTATCCGCAAAATGGTAGAGAAAAAAACATCACAGGTATTAATAAATAATAAAATTATTGACAAGGATATTTTACTGGAATATATTTATTTGAAAAAAAAATAGATAATAAGGAGAGAAGAAAGATGATGGATATTAACGAAATTCAGAAAATTCTTCCCCATCGATATCCGTTTTTGCTTGTAGATAGAATTCTGGATATAAAAGAAGATACAATAGTTGGGATAAAAAATGTAACTGTTAACGAACCCTTTTTCATTGGACATTTTCCATCACAGCCAATCATGCCAGGTGTTCTTATGGTAGAAGCCATGGCACAGGTGGGAGGGATTCTTCTTTTAAAAGAAGAACAAACCTCTGCTAAACTGCTATATTTTATGGCTATTGATCAGGTAAAATTCCGTAAACCTGTTATCCCTGGAGATCAGCTGGTAATTAAA